>JAGQOS010000376.1 GCA_020427265.1 Planctomycetales bacterium | reverse complement strand
GGCTCAAACGGTTTGCCGCGCGTACCAACTCGCGAATAACTCAGCATGTCGTTAATCAGACGCTGCATTCGTTCCGCACCATCGACCGCAAAATTAAGGCAGGTGCGAGTCGAGTCATCCAGCTTGTCTTCGAGTTTGCGCTGTAAAATTTGGCAATGGCTGTGTACGGCGCGCAACGGTTCCTGCAGGTCGTGCGAGGCCACGTAGGCGAATTGCGCCAACTCGGTATTCGAGCGAGCGAGCTCTTTCGTTTGCTGAGCCAACAGTAATTCTTGCTCTTTGCGTTTCGTGATGTCCTGCAAGAAAACAGAGAAGACCGGTTGCCCTTTGAGCGAAACGGGCTGAATGGCTATCTGGGCGATGAATTCTTCGCCGTCGGATCGATGCATCGTAAGTTCCAGCCGTCGGCCGAGCATCGATCCGCCACCGCTTGTTTGGTAACGATGGAGGTTGGCGCGATGGCGTTCGCGCGACTCGGGCGGAAAAAACAGCTCCGCCATTTCCTGGCCGATCACTTCGCGACGATTGACGCGGAATACAACTTCCGAAGCGCGATTGAATTCCAGGATTTTTCCCTGTTCGTCAATCGTCAGGATGCAGTCGATCGCCACCTCGAATATGGCGAGCATGCGGGCCTCGCTCTCGCGCATAGCGAGCTCAACCTGGTGCTGATGCGTAATATCGCGCGCGACACCGGCAAAGTATTCGACATCGCCCGACGACTTTTTATGAGCAAGCATCACAAGCGAAACGGGAACATCTTCGCCTTCCGATCTCGCAACACGAAAATCACCCTGCCAACTGCCGTCACGAGTCGCCCCGGCAACCACCTGGTCTTCGAGCATCTTGGCCGACACCGAGGGAAAGCAATCTTCGATCGTCAAGGCGGCGATATCGGCATCGGCGGCTAGTCCCAGCAACTCGCGACCGGCCGAATTCAAATAGACGAGGCGATGATCGGCGCGCGCGATAAAGATCATCTCGGGAGTGCGTTCAAGAATATCGACCAGGCGCAATCGGGCCGCGTCGCCCTGCCGGCGCTTGGCATGTTCGGCTTCGAGCTTTTCCTCCAAAACGGCCAGTTCGTGTCGCTGTTCTTCGACAACGTGCCGTTCATGCAACTCATGCTGTTTAGCCGCTTTTCGCCGCTGTTTCAGGTCCTGAACGAAGTAGATCGCGCCGCTCCAAATGACGATCACCGATACGAGCCGTGCACCGAGCAGCGGACCCGATTCGGCGCCGGCGGGCGGATGCGGAAAGAATAACGTCGCCAAGGTCAGGGCCGTGGCAACGCCTGCAACTCCGACCACCGCTTCAGGGCTTTCGGTCTGCGCGATCGCCCACACGGCCAGCACATACAAGGCGCCGAGCGATAGCATCTGCGGAGTCGCCAGGTCGGCGAACAAGATACCAACGATCAATCCCGAGACGATCGCCAAAGAAGGAGGGACATTCTTCATTGCTGCGCAGGTCCGGTTCGCCTCGAAATGGCAACTTCCCGCCCCAGTTTTGCCTCGCCCCTGTTCCTTGCGGGGCTGCTGAGCACCGCACAGGATTCTCAAAACAACTCCAGGGTAGCCGATCCGCTCTCGAAAAGCAAAGGAAAACAACGCCGCAAATCGTCGTAAGTTATAGCAGCGCCAACTGTTCGGGCACGTCGCGAGCGATGGGAAGTTACCCATCTGTGTGCGCGTGTTTTATGCGTTTACGCCAGATGATGGCGAAAAGCCATGGGGATCTGCAAAACTGTTTGAGCCTAAGTGCGGGTTACCCGGGGGCTACAGACTAAGTTTGTGATGTTGCGCCCGTAGGCCGATTGAGGTCGCATGCAGCTACTGCGATTACCGCTGTCTCGCTCGTCGTGGCTCGCCGCGGTGGTGCACAGCGAGAATCCTCGATTTTCCCGGAAAATCGCAATTCAGCGGTGCAAAAGTGTGCATAATGGTGCATCGTCAGCGTGGTGCAATGATACTCCGATGAGCCGTTTGGTTTTGGCTCGGTGTGGTGGTTTTTCCTGGGCGCGCTTCAACACCGCGTCTGCTACCTTCTGCGTCTTATCCTCGAAGCGGTCCTACTCGGGGGCGACGGCCTTTTGGGCGTATTTTGCGAGTAGGTCCGTTTCCAGGTTAATGGGATCCCCCGGCTTCAAAGCGCCGAGTGTGGTGACGCTGAGCGTGTGGGGAATAAGCTGCACGCTGAAGCGGTCCGGCTCGACGTCGACTAGCGTCAGGCTCACACCATCGACGGCGATCGACCCCTTCGACACCATTTGCCGGGTCAGCTCCGGCGGCACGCGGAACCAGAAAGTGGCCCACTCGCCGTCCTCGTCGCGCTGGTCGAGTCGGCCCACGGCGTCGATATGGCCTGAGACGAAATGCCCGCCCAGTCGGTCGCCCACCTGCAGCGAACGTTCCAAATTCACTCGACTGCCGGCTTGCAACTGCCCCAGATTAGTGCGCGAGAGCGTTTCTGGGCCCGCTTCGAAGGCGAAGGTTGCTTGGTTGATCGCCACAACCGTCAGGCAACATCCGTTAACGGCGATACTTTCGCCGAGCGTCGCCTCAGCCGCGATCTGAGGCGCGCGAATCACAAGCCGCTTGCCCGGCGGTTCGTCGATGATTTCGGCAACTTCGGCCAGGCACTCAACAAGTCCAGTAAACAACGGCGTAATTCCTGTTGCCGAGCAATTAGAACAATGGCTCTTTCCGCTGTCGGCGTTCTCGGGCCAAGTGAACAAAGAACCGGATCGGCGGCCCCAGCACGAAAACGGCGCAGAGCAGCGGAACGGTATATCCGCGAATGAGCATGACCACGACCAAGGCGAAGATCAAACCGACCACATGCCCAAAGCTCTTTTGGCCCCGAAACAGTTGGTTCACAACATGTGGATACGGCACGCGCGAAACCATGAGCAGGGCAACCAGCATGGCGAAGAACGGCACAATTCCTTGCAGCCAGCGATCGATATCGCCGGCATAGGCCCATTCATTGCCATCGTTTCGCAGCGTATAGAAAAAGATCGCAAAGCCGGCGATCGACGCGGCGGCGGCCGGCGTGGGCAGCCCACTGAAATGGAAGTGGTCGTCATCCTCACCGGTTTCCACGTTAAATCGCGCCAATCGTAATGCAGCGCAAGCGGCGAAGGCCGTGGCGATGATCCATACTTCCTCGCGATGTAAGAAAACGAACGATGGGCAGATCTTCACTAATAGAATTGCCGGCGCAACGCCAAACGTGACCAGATCGCATAAGCTATCCAATTGCGCGCCGAAATCGCTCGATACTTTGGCCAGCCGAGCCACATGTCCATCGAGCGCGTCGAAGACCATCGCCAGGAAGATGAGCCAACCGCAGAGCATGGCGTTGTGGGTCGGGTCGTCGGTATCGAGCGCCGGCATCACCGAACCGCTGCCGCGGAATTCGATTCGTGCTGCCGTGGGAACGTCGGTCGACGTCGGCGCTTCGATGCGCGACAGTACGACAATCGCGAAGAATCCGCAGACCAGATTGCCGAGCGTAAACAGCGTAGGCAGCACGGCGACCGTACGAATGCGTTTCATCGGTTCCCTTCCGTTTCGTACCGGTAGCGGGCCAAAATGGTCGAGCCTGCCTGTACTTTATCACCGATCTGCGCTTCGAGCGCGAGCTGATCGTCGGCCAGAATCAATTCGGTGCGCGAGCCGAGTTTGATCATGCCGAACTTGTGGCCGCGCTCCATCGTTTCACCCGGTCGCAAATTGCAAACAATGCGGCGCGCGATGAGCCCTGAAATCTGACGCACGATCAACTTGCGATGCGGCGCCGCGTCTTCTTCCAGACCGATCCACATCGATTCGTTCCGTTCGGCGCTCTCCGGATTTAGGGCGTTGAGAAACAGCCCCGGGCGATAGATCAATTGGATGACCTTGGCGCGCAATGGGGCGCGGTTGATGTGCACATTGAAGATCGACAGGAAAATGCCAATCTTTACGGCGGGCCCGCCGATGAAGGGCTCATGGTCCAGTCGTTGGATGTCGACGACCTTGCCATCGGCCGGCGAGACAATCACACCTGCTTCGCCAGGCACATCTCGCGTTGGGTCGCGAAAGAAATACACGACCAGTCCCAGCCCGACCGCGGGGCCAATGGCCAGCAGCTTCCAGGCGGCCGGTGCAAAGCACAGGGCGATCGTGGCCACCAAGAGTGGCCAGCCCATCAATTGCAATTCGGCCAATCCCCATCGCGCAAACGGAATGCGCTCTCGCCAGGCATAGGGGTCGTGCTGCGCCGGCCAGTCGGCCGTGCACAGATTCCGGCAATACTTAAGATCGCGCGGGTCCAGCACTTCGTGCGGCGCGCCGTCGACGCTGCCGGTGCGGAGTTGCGCCATGCGGCTGAGGTAGCCGCCGCGAAACCGGCGCAACCAACCGCGGCGCAATCGCCCCCACGCCAACTCAATCGCGTAGCATTTGCCACTGCCGGGTTGGACGCTGCGAATGTTTTCGGGAAGCGGCTGCACTTCGGCGCGATCGGCCATTGTTTCCGTATTGCTCATGGCCTTCAGTTTAGCTGTTTTACGATCCACCGGCGAGGGCCGATTGTTCGAGTCAGTCGGCCAAGGTAAGCTGAAGCGTCATGCAAGAAACGATTGCAAAACTTGCCGAAACCACGCGAAATCAAACACCGGCGGCCTGGTGTCGCCTGGTCGAAACGCGTGGTTCCACGCCGCAAAAGGCCGGCGCTGGCATGCTTGTTTTTGCCGATGGTTCACAGGCCGGAACGCTCGGCGGCGGATGTGTCGAGGCCGACGTCAAACGTCAGGCTCTGGCGGCCATTCAAAGCCAGGCCGCGCAACTGGCCGAATTCCAGCTCGATTCCGACTACGGCTGGGACGACGGACTCATTTGCGGTGGAAAGATGCGCGTGCTCATCGACCCGCTCGTCGATCCGCAAGCGGCGGCCTACTATGCCCGGCTCATCGAGCTGTACGAATCGGGCGACGGCGGCACCGAAGCCATTGCTTTCGACCCGGCCAAGTCCGGAATCCCGGTCGGCGCGGCGTGCTTGTTCCGCCACAGCGGCGAGTTGTTGGCCGCGTTGCGCGGCGGGCCGATGGCCAAAGAGGTTTCTTCACAGCTTCGCGACAACCT
>JAGQOS010000375.1 GCA_020427265.1 Planctomycetales bacterium | reverse complement strand
CGTAGCATTGGTCGACAACCACGTAACGATGCACGGGCGGCGCACATTTTCCGGCACGCGCAAGGTGCTGGCATCGTTTGTTGCTTCGCAGTGAGTCGCACCACGACGCTCTATAGCAGAAGTTATTCTACCGCCAATTCCAACAACTGCTCTAATTGCTCGAAAGCATCGTCGATCGCATCGTGGTCGACGGCCGGCTGCGAGATCGCTTGAGAAAGCGATGGCTGCTCGAACGCAGAGAACTTCTCGTCTTCAAACGACGTTTGTATCGCGGCCTGCAAGCTGGCAAACTGGCCCGAAAGACGCTCGTGCACTGCCGACGTTGAGGGCTTTAGCGTCCAGGACGTCGCATCGCTGGTTGGCAAATCGCCGACGGACGCCGAAATGACGCACTTAAGCGAGTCAATAAGGCCGCTTGTGAAATGAAGTTGCTCCGCCTGCGTTGCGACTTCGGCGAGCGCCATGCTGGCCGTCTTCGCGTCGATATAGGCGGACATCGACATCCCGGTATCGATCAACTTGTCGGCGCCATCAAGTCCGATCGGGGTCACAACGTCGAAATCTTGTACCTTGACGACGTGCGACGAACTCTTCAACTTGGCGGCGTCGGTCCAGGTCTTGAATTTATCCACGCCCGACGTGGCATAGATATCGACGGTGTCGACGCCAACCGAAGCAAAGACCTTGGCCTTGTAGAAGTCGACAGCCTCGTTATCGAACCCGGTGCCGACAATGCGAGTCGATTCCTTTGTCGCCGTCACCACATCGTCGGCGGCGGAGTCGTAGAATTCGGCTTTGTCACGACCGCCTTTTCCAATCGCTTGTGTGCGTGCAAAGTTGTTGGCTACAATCTCCACGCCACCGGTCTCAAACATCACATCGGTTGGCCGCGCCGTGAACATGTCGCTGCCGCCGTCACCCTTGAAGCAGGCCTCATCATTGCCAGCGCTCGATGTAACCTCGACCTGGTCAAAGAACTTGGCCATTATCTCGTAGCCAGCGCCGCTCAAAACGGTCTTCTTCCAATTCGCTTCGAGCTGATCGTCACCAGCGCTGTCGCCGATGTCGGCCGTGTCGAACCCGCCATACTTGGCCTTGATCTTCACGTAATCGAAGTCGCTCGCCGTATTGCTGAAAACGCTGCCGGAGAGCGTCGCCGCCGATGCGTCGGCTATCAAATGGTCATCGCCGGCCGAGTCCTTGAATCCCGCCTGATCGTAACCGCCGCCGCCGGTCACATCGATCGACTCATAGCCGTTGGCTTCGACCGCAATGCCATCACCTAAGAATTCGACGCTTTGCGGCGCGAAGGAGACTTCTTCGTCGGCGGCTGTACCGGTGATGCTCAGCGTGTCGCTGCCGCCGGAATCGCTTAACTCAAAGCGAGACACATCGTTGGCGGCAAAGTCGTACTGCACGCCATTGACCGTTAATACGTGTGTCGCCCCTAGTTGCAACGAAATGTCATCGCCAGCGTCGCAACCGTGAACCTTGACCGTTGCGTCTTGCTGTTCGATGAGATTCGCGACACGAATCGATACGTCGGTGTTGTCGCCAATGGCGCGTATGTAGACGACGTCGCCGGCATCGAGCGCGAGATCAACGCGTTCGTTGTCCGTTACTGAACTGGCCTGCATCAACATTTGCGACATCGACTCGTTGTACACCTGGAGGTCGACATCACCATCGGCTTGCGAGAAAAGCGACTCGAACGTCATCGCCCCATCGCGACTCGCCTCGATGCGATACCAATGATCGCCACCCGTGTGATCGGCCGCGGCCATTTCGGCGAAATCGACTGCGCCCAGATCGAAGTAGTCGACGCCGTCGCCAACGGCTACATCGACATCGATCGAGTAATACCCCAGGCCACCGGTGGAAGTGAGGCCCACATAGTAGGTCTCTCCGGCAGTTACTTGGAACGAGAGCGCGTCAGATTCCAGGCCGCTGACATTGGCCGCATTGTTGCTTACCGTCCAGGATGCATCGAGGCTGTGGGTCGTATCGGCCGTGAATGTCACATCGCCGTCGACCAGAGCCGTAAAACTGAATACGTCGGTGTCGGTCAGGCTGGCGATCGCTCCATCGACCGACGCGTCGGCAAAGAGCATACCCAGGTCGTAGGCCGAACCATTCGAATCGCCGTAGTCGTCGGTCGGCATCAGCGAGTTGATTGCCGCCTCGATATTGAGCGATTTGACTTTAATTCCCGTTACATCGTCATAGAACACATCGGCCGTGCTACGCATGACCGAATAGATGGCGTCCTGATCAATGTTTGCGTAGCCAGCGAATTCCATCGCCTCGCGCACGATCACGCTAGCGCCGGCTACATAAGGCGCCGCCATGCTGGTTCCCGAATAGCTGGCGTAGTCGTTGTTGATGTTGTCGTTGTTGCCAGCGTAGTCCGGCACCGTACTGACGATGCTATATCCAGGCGCGGCGATAGCGCGCGTGTGGCGTTGGCTGAAATAGGCTAGGTCTCCGCCGTCATCCAATGCCATAACGGGAACGACATAGCTGCTTGCCGCCGGATAACTTAGGCCCGGCTCTCCATAGGAGAGGAACGAGTTCCCCGCGGCGACGGAAATGAAGATGCCATCGTTTTCGAGCTGGGCAAATTCGTCTTCGAGCATTGCCCAGTTCGGCACCGAGTCGGAGTTCCAACTTGCGCCAAGCGAAAGATTGACAGCCGTGATCGGGTTATCGTAGGCGTCGCGATTGTCGTGAACCCATTGCAACGCTTGCTCGACCCAAGCGAACGAGCCATATCCCGCATCATTAAAGACGCGTAGCCCCACCAGATCCACTTCGGGCGCCACACCCGAGTTCGTCTCGCTATCGCCGCCAATGATGCCGGAAACGTGAGTGCCGTGAGAGCCGTAAGGGCCATCGTCATAGGGATCCGCATCGCCTTCGGTAAAATCCCAGCCGCCAACCACACGATAGCTTGTTCCGTAACCGCCGCCCAGTGCGAGGTGGTCCCAACCAATGCCGGTATCGATCACGGCAACCGTTTGGCCGCTTCCCGTAAAGCCATAGTTTTCCCGCACCGTATCGAGCCCTGTTTGTCCATGGGCGACATCGAGCGTGGCATGAAGTTCCTGGTCGGTCCCGGGTAGCGCCTCGTCGCCGAGGATATAATCCACTTGCAAATTCAGCGCCGGATTGGCGGAGAGCACGAGCCGGGGCTCGAAGCGTTCGAACCGCGATCGGCGTTCACAGTCGCTCGAAAGTTGAGGACGAAACATAGGGCGCAAGGACTGACCGCTTCGCTGGAAGACGGTCGAGTTTCAAAGACGTGAATCCGAGGTGTCGAGGTTTCCAGACGCGAATAGCAAGGAGCCGGGCTGTTCCGTAGTTGCCGACCGCTGAAACAAGCCGAGCAGAAGCACTGACCTAGCCCGCTATCAGAAATCTAGTTTGCTCCGCCAAATTGCGACGGAAAAAAACATGGTTTTCCCTCAAGAAGTGTCCAATCGCTTCCGAGCGATAGGGAAATGCGAGGGATCGAGCGTCTACAGGCGACACGTACGAGCCGAGCCGTAGATATGCGGCTTCATGAGGTTGCACAAATTCAACGCTGCTGCGCAAACGCAGCATCAAATCGAGCCAACTAAGCTCGATTTCCTCATGAGCACCGGCCGAAGAAATCTAGTGACACGCGCGCCGCTCGCGTGTCGTGGTTCGCGTTCTGCAGGGAAGCAGGGCGAGATTTACCCGGCTCGTCGCCAAGGAGGGTGTCGTGTCTGCCGCCGGCCGCCTGAAGTATGCCTATCTGGCCTACTTGTCGAAACCTCGTGAATTGCGAAGTTTTTACCGACAAATACGTCGAAAAAAACCGCACCGAATCGTCGAACTGGGCATCCGCTCCCTCGACGACACCCTGCGCATGCTGTCGGTTGCAGCACGCTATCAGACCAGTCGGCCGATCGAATATACGGCGATCGACCTGTTCGATGCGCGGTCAGAAGATTGCGCGCCGCTCGGCTTGAAGCAGGCGCACCAAGTGTTGAAATCGGCCGGCGTCAAAGCCAGGCTACTGCCGGGTATTCCCAGTCAGACATTACCCGCCGTTGCGAACACGCTGCTGAACACCGATCTCTTGATCATTTCTCAGGACGGTGCGGACGCGAACGATCCGATTGGTCCCGCCTGGTTTTTTGTTCCGCGCATGCTTTGTCCTGAATCGACGGCATTGCGACGGATTGAGAGGTGCGATGCCGAAGGCAACATAACGCTCACGCTCGACCCCGTCGATTCAGCAGACATCGCCAAGCATGCCGTGCCCCAGCGCCGCCGAGCAGCCTGATCCGGCCGACCGCCTAAAGCGCATCCAACGAAAGTGCAGTGTCGTTTCGTCGGGAAATAGTCGGCGAAACGTCGCAGAAAACGCTACAATTAAGCTCGAATCGAACTAAACGGCCGACCGGGACGATTCGATTTCGCGAGACGACGAACCGTTTCCGGCCCCGCCTTTCGTGGCGATCGCCGACGGCGCGCTGCGAAAATGCGTGGGATCGATCGCACGTAATTCTTCGGCCACTGCAGCCACGGTCTCGCGAATCTGCGTTTCATTGTGCGTCGCAGTGATGAAGAAACGTAGACGAGTCGCCTTTTCTTCTACGGCAGGGTGCAGAATCGGTTGCACGTTGATGCCGCGTTCGAGCAAACGCTGCGAGAGTTGCACGCACTTTTGCGAACTTCCCACAATGACCGGAACGACAGGCGTGCCGCCGCTCATGCCGGTATTCAAGCCTTGTTCCTGAGCCAATTTCAGGAAGAGAGCGGAGTTGGCGTGTAACTTCTGGACTCGATGCGGTTCGTCTTCCAATAACTTGATGGCCGCCAATGCCGCCGCCACACAAGGCGGCGCAGCCCCAGCGCTGAACACGAAACCAGGCGCCGTATACTTCAAATATTCGATCAATTCCTTGCGCCCGGCAATGTAACCGCCCGCGCTGCCGAAGCCTTTGCTGATGGTTCCCATCCACACTTCGACATCGGCGGGATCGATTTCGTAGAATTCGCTCATCCCCCGACCATGCGCGCCCATCGTTCCAATCGAGTGCGCTTCGTCGATCATTAGCATCGCCCGGTGCTTGTTCTTAACGCGGATGAATTCGGGCACGTTCGAATAGTC
>JAGQOS010000374.1 GCA_020427265.1 Planctomycetales bacterium | reverse complement strand
GTCGGCATGTGGATCTTCAAGCCCGGCATAACCATAGCCAGGACGCACATCGGCAATGCGGCGGAAGTCCGGCGCCACCGCAAACTTCCCATCCGGACTGACCGAGTAAATAGGCTGCTCGATCGTACGCAGAGCGCGCGTTCGCACGTCAAGGATTCGGCTAACAAAGTGATCTCCCTCACG
Source organism: Planctomycetales bacterium (assembly GCA_020427265.1). Classification (GTDB taxonomy): domain Bacteria; phylum Planctomycetota; class Planctomycetia; order Pirellulales; family JAGQOS01; genus JAGQOS01. The sequence goes on along the minus strand of JAGQOS010000374.1, from coordinate 4,961 downwards.
ATCATTCCAGATCACGCGCCGATTACTTCCTGGCAACCATTGCAACATACATCCTTGTTGCCAATTCCAGGCTCGCGCCTCCCCTAACTCGATCCAGCGGTCATTCTCAGCAAGGTCGACCATTCCGACTTGAATGACATCATTGGCGCCGGGCGATCGATGTTCGAAATCGACCTGGTTGCTTAGCACGTAGCGGCCTGTCGCATCGAACTGAAACTTGTCGTAATAGCCGAACCAATGGTGTTTGGGGCCATGCGTGATCTGGCGCCAGGAGGAATTAGTATGTGCAGCAGATGGCGGGCTATCGTCGGCCAGAGCACACTGGCAAGAGACGGCCGCAAGCCACACAAAAATCAATCGCCGCGTGATTCCACACATAAGGAAATCTCGAACTCCCTTTTCGACAGGTCCGCCGGGTAGGTCAATCGACTACCAGGCACGCGGCTTCTTCTGTACTGCGTACGTAGATGCGACCGTCGCTATACGCTGGCGTCGACCAGCATTTGCCCTTGAGCGCTTGAACGCGGCCAAGTTCGTGATAGGCATTCGCTTTGGCGTCGACGAGCACGACATCGCCGGCATCGGAGAGCACAACCAGCTTGTCGCCCACCAGAATGCAGTTGCCGGGGCCAAAGCCCCGCTCGGACCACTTTATCTCGCCGGTAGCGAGATCGACGCATTGCAGCGGCGCCTTGCCATATTTTTTGAACTCGAAAATACCGTAGAGATGTCCCTCGTGCAAAACGGGCGTACTCCAATGGTTCATCAATTCGTTGGGCTTGAACCAAACGCGCTCGGCCTCGGGCTTGCCATTGGCCTCAAATAATCCAGCGCCCACGCCATAGCCGGCCGAACAATACACACGGTTGCCGTCGGCGACCGGCGAGGCGGCGGTCGAAACGCTGAAGGGAAACTTGGTGCGCCAAATCTCTTGCCCTGTCGCGGCGTTCACCGAAACGAGCCCGGATTGCACGAAAAAGATGATTTGACGCACGTCGTCGATAAGGGCCATGCGCGGCGTGGCATGCGTAATCAACTCGTCGCCGCTCTTCCAAACCAACGCGCCATCGTTCTTATCAAACGCAAGAAAGCTCTGCCCTTCGCCGCCGCCGGCAACATAAACCACCTCGCCGTGGAGTAGCGGTGAAATGGCGTTTAGCCATTTAATATTGCGACCGGAATACTCGTTCACGATGTCATGTCGCCATACGACTCGGCCGTTGGCGGCATCGAAACATGTAAGCAGCAAATGGGCGTCGTATACAAAAACGTGTTTGCCGTCGGTCGTGGGAGTACTACGTGGTCCGTCGCCTCCACGATTATCTGATGCTCCGGAGTTTCCCCCGTCGTGCCCGTAGTCGCTTTCGCCAAGCGGTTGGCTCCAAAGCATTTTGCCTGTATTGGCATCGAGTGCCAGGCACTTTTCGACTTTCTTGCCGTCGGCTTCTTCCGCAATCAAGGTATATGCGCGACCTGCGGAGATCGAAAACGAACTGAATCCGAGTGGCGTAGGCGCGTTCCACAGGATCTTCGGGGCCTGTGCATTCCAGTCGATGTTCGAAATTGTCTCTCGCGATTCGCCGTCGCCCAGGTCACCACGATACTGCGGCCAGTCACCAAATAAGGTTGTGGATGAGAACATCGCAAAGCAGCAAACTACGAAAGACAGATGTGGCTTCATCGATCGTTAACCTCAAGAGTGGAATGAGTCTGGGCAGGCCGGCCGGCAATGGATGCAGGACGGGCAGGGTGGGGGAAAGGCGCCAAGTTGACCTCGCCCGATACTGGGCAAAGTATATTCCGTGGCGTCGCTTGATTCAAATACCCAGAAATGCGGCGAGAATTAGCCGCAAGGCGTCGCATGCCGGCACTACTCTGCTTGGCGACTCGAAGACGATAATGCCAGCCTCGCCAACACTTCTTCGTAAACCTCGCGCGTACGTTCGTTCGCCGAGGAGCCAACAACGCTCTGATGTTCGAAGTTAAGAATGACCGTGTCGGAAACGTCCGCAAGCACGCCGCGACGCACGGCAACCGCACCGTCGCCTTTGCCGGCAACGAGTTCTTCCATGTTGGCGATCCGCGTGGCGAAGTGGTTAGCAAAGTTGGCTAACCCAGGAATATGCCGTGCCTTGCGTACTGAGCGACTAGCGAGTTGCAACTCCTTGTCGTAAAGCTTGCCGCCGGTGCCGAGGAATAGCGTATATTGCACGTTCGCATTTCGGCCACGTGCGTTGAGTCGCGACAGAAATTCGGAATCGGGCGTCATGTCGTGGGTCGCCTCGCCTAAGCCGTCGGCAAACGCCGCGCGGAATCGACGCAGGGGATTTCCGCCTTCGCGCGCCAGGAAGTGTTCGCACAGGTCTGTGCCAATGGCATAGTGCGCTAGCAGCGTGCCTTGGTTTGGTGTGCCAATCATTATCAGTCGATCGACGTTGCCAGGGTCGAGTTCCGTATCTTCCACGCATTCGCGAGCGACCAACCCGCCCATGCTATGAGCCACAATCGCGATCTGCACCTCGGGATGCTGTTTACTCACGGCCCTCAACTCGCGCGCAAGCAGCTCGGCCGATCCACGCAGAGAATGATCATTGGGATACCGAAAACTTCCACAGGCGTAGTCTTCGTGCTGAATCGCCGCGCGGAGACCGGCTAGATCTTCCGGTTTGGCATTAAAGCCGTGCGCCAGCACGACCAAACGGCCATCCGCCTTGCTGAGCTTATCGTTAGACGGCAATTCAAGACTGTAGCGCCTCAACTGTTCCTGCGACGAGACCTTGCTACGGAGCCAAGTTTTCATGCGCTCAACGCGGCCAGGTTCAGCGGCCCGCGTGAATGGCGCGGAAATTGAAAAAAAAACGAGCCCCAAAGCCAGCGAAAAAATCGGCAATCTGCGATTCGTCAGAGTCATTCTGTGGCTCCAGGTTAGCAAGTTAGGTTCCTGCAGAAATTTTACTCAATGGTTCCCTTGGCATGCACGTTATTCGTTGCCGCATGGGTAGTCTTGGTCACCGAAAAATCGAGAAGTGGCTGAAAATCGCGTTTATTCACCACCAATGGGCAATCTACGGCGATTGTGGTAAGTTCGGTTTTCATGAAAACTCTGATTCGAAATGCAACGGTAGTTCTTCCACACGATACGCTCCGCACCTCAGTTTTGATCGATGGCGAACGCATCGGTGCGATTGATCCGGCGATTCACACGACGGCCGACGAAGTCGTCGATGCGCACGGCTTGCACCTCATTCCTGGTGTGATCGACGATCAGGTGCATTTTCGCGATCCAGGGCTGACGCACAAAGAGGATCTGGCAGCTGCTAGTCGAGCCTGTGCCAAGGGGGGCGTGACAACGTTCCTCGAAATGCCCAACACGAATCCGACCACCACGACGTGCCAGCGACTAGAGGAAAAATTGCTGCTGGCGGCCGGCAAGAGCATCGTAAACTACGGATTCTACGTCGGGGCGACCACTGACAATGTCGCAGAATTGCGGCGAGCCGAGCGTACGCCGGGCATTAAGATCTTCATCGGCTCGAGTACGGGCAACATGCTGGTCGACGAACAGCAAGCGCTCGAGCGTATTTTCGCCGAGTCTTCACTCCCCATCACGGCGCATTGTGAAGACGAAAACACCGTCCGCGCGAACCGCGAACGGTTTGACGGCGGTCGCTCGGTTGACGACCACTCGCGCATCCGTGATGAAACAGCCGCCATCCTCGCGACGACGCGCGCCATCGATCTGGCGAAACGTCACCGACATCGCTTTCATGTCTTGCATGTATCAACCGGCGCGGAAACCGAACTGTTTCGCGACCATAGCGGCCTGATCACAGCCGAGGCCTGCCCGCACCATTTATTTTTCAGCGTCGACGACTACGCGCGGCTGGGGACACTCGTGCAGATGAATCCATCACTCAAGACACGCGCCGACAATGCAAGAATTTGGCAGGCGTTGCTCGATGGAAGAATCCAGGTCGTGGCAACTGACCATGCGCCGCACACACTGGAAGAAAAGAAACAACCCTACCCCAAGTCGCCTTCCGGACTTCCGGCTGTCGAAAATTCGCTCGCCTTGATGCTCAATCAAGTGAACTTGGGGCGTTGCTCACTCGAGCAGGTCGTGCATTGGATGTGCGAGGCCCCGGCGCGCGTCTGGGATATTGTCGACAAGGGACGAATTGAAGTTGGCTACGACGCCGACCTGGTGCTCGTCGACCTCGGCAGGACTGCCACGATTCGCAATGAAGAACAGCTAACGAAATGCGGTTGGTCGCCCTGGCACGGCGAATCGCTCACCGGATGGCCAGTTCGCACCTGGGTGCGCGGGCATTGTGTTTTTGCCAAAGGTAAGATCGACGCGACGCGTTTCGGCGCCGAGGCCAGGTTCGACCACGCCCGTGGCGGATACTGGGCCACGCAAGATTAGTTGACGTGTTTAACTCTTTTTCCTGCTCTTGGACGTCTTGTTCTTCGTCGGGCGTTTGGGCTTTGACCTTGCCTCCGCTTTGAGAATATAGGGTTCCGCGGGCGGTGTGCGGCAGCCGGTCTCGCCATGGTCGACTTCAACCGGACCGATGCGCCTCGCCATGGCAATGGTCTCGTTCCGCATCGTTGGCTTGTAGATGCCGACAGAGATCAGCGCCATGTTCATCGCATGTCTCGCCAGGTTGGCCGATCCATGAATCTCTGTTTCAATTGTCGCGAGCAGCGTGCGGCATTCGTCGTCCGCAAGGCTTTCCGAATCTCGAACGAGCATCGAGCAAATCAGGCTGTAACCGGTGCGGCGAACGAACTCCCGCCTAGAGCGGCACCACTTCTTTCGTTTGGTGTCGGCGAAAGGCGCTTTCGCCAACGCCCCGGCAACCAGATCGGAGAGCAGATAATAGCCAATGCCTTTCACCCAGGCATCCGCCGTTGCGGATTTCATAGTCTCGGTGTCGAGGATCATCGTCGCCAAGCAT
>JAGQOS010000373.1 GCA_020427265.1 Planctomycetales bacterium | reverse complement strand
GAGGTTTTTCGATAACTTCTAGCCGTATATGAACTGTTCCATTGCGGTAGTCGACCGGTGATGTCCAGTCTTTGGGGCGATTGGGATTCAGTTGATTGTCTTTCACATAGAAGTGCGATTTACTGGGCTTTGAATTATCAGCATCTTCTTTGGTGTATGCAAAAGTAACATCGAATAAAACAAACTGTTCTGCACAAGCACTTGGCAGTTGAGTTAGGAATTGACCGATAGTGATCAACACGACGCCGATTTTCACTCGTCGAGATAATTTTTGAAGAATCATGCCGTTCATTCCTCGTGTCACTCGCGGATTCGGAAACTGGTAAAGCCTGGCCCTATTGGATCTTCTTCCGATAGAAACTGTTGTAGCGTGATGTCCACGACGAAGCCTACCTACCCGACGGCTTCGCGCGTGTTTTTCGCCTTCGCTAGTTCTGTTGGAAAATTAGAATTACCTAACAACGCTCACAACCGATGCGAGAGAACTTACTCGGAAGCGATCGATGTAACTCGCTCGATCAAGTTAGGTAAATACGAATTATAACGACTGGACAATCCCGGCTCACTTACCGGCAATCCGATTAAACTGTAACCGAGTTCAAACTTAGTTGGCTTGCACCAATCAAGGCTATTGAGCGCCGTCATAGCTACAAAGACGCCTTCTCGTCGCGCATCGGCCAACATCAACAAGGCTTGAATCGACGTGCCTCGCTGCGCCACATTGCCAAAACGACTGAGCACTTCATGTGCAATGCATCGCACGTATGGAGATGGATCACCCGTCATGGCTGCAGCAGCCACAATTACTTGTTCGCGATCCTTATCGGCCATAGCGCGGTTTAATAATCCACAAGCCAACCAAAAACGCGCCACCGTGTCGGGGTTTGTACGATTACTCAACAGTTGTTCGAGACTGACCGCATCCAAACGCGTAGCCTGATCGGCTATATCGTAAAGCGCCGCCGAGTCGTAATTTCCATTGTGAGTAAAGGCATAAGGCGAACCATCTATGGCCCGTTGTCGCATTTCTCCTTCAGGCATGAAACCCGTGTCTTGCACGTCAACCATCCACTGGCGAGCAGCCTCACGAAATCGGACCAACGTTTCTTGCTGGGCTGGTTGGTCGGCCAAATTTTGAATTTGATAGGGATCGGCATTCAGATCATAAAGTTCCTCTGCAGGCTTGGGCTGCCAAAAAAAACTCTGCGCAGCATTTAACTTGCCTTCGTCAAAAAGTTGTTTCCACACTTTAGTCGTTGGTGTTTGAAACATATATTCCAAGAACGTGCCCTGCGGTCGCTGTGGATAAAAGTTTCGGATATACAGGTAATTCTGGTCTCTCACTGCACGGGACATGTCATAACGTTCGTCCATGCGATCGCGAAACCCATAGATATATTCAGGTTCAGGAGTTTGATATTTCCCTAAGAATGCTTTGCCCTGCATGTTGGCGGGAGGTATTTCTCCAAGAAGGCTCATGATTGTCGGTGCTAGGTCTACAAAACTAATAAGGCGGTCGTGGGCCGCCCCGGCTGCATACTGTCCATCGACAAATTGCTGGAAGCGTTCTGGTATATGGACGATCATCGGTACTCGTAATCCGCTCTGGTACAACCAGCGCTTGCCGCGAGGCATACCACAACCGTGGTCGCCGTAATAGAAAATGATCGTATCTTTCTCCAAACCGTCTTGTTTCAATTGTTGCAACACGGCGCCTACTTCTGCATCCATTTCTGTTAGTCGATCGTAGTATTGAGCCCAGTCCTGCCGTACTTCTGGAGTATCCGGATGATAGGGTGGTACTGTAACTTTGGCTGCATCATGGATAGCCTTATGTGGCCGAGTTCGGAGCTTGCTTTCATGGCTGATTGTAAAATTAAAAACGGCGAAAAACGGCTGGCCTGCTTTCCGCATTCGCCAATGTGCCTTGTTGCTAGATTCATCCCAAATTGAATTCGTTTGGGATTGGTTGCTTCCTCTTTTTGGCTTGCTGGGTTGCGCAAGGTTGTAATCTTCCTTGGAATTGTTGGTGCAGTAGTAGCCCGCCTCGCGGAGGAATTGCGGATACATCTTGAAGGCCGCCGGCAGCTTCGCCATCGAGCGCATGTGCTCGCCGCCCGTGCTCGGCGGGTAGAGGCCGGAAATGATCGTCGTCCGCGCCGGCGCGCAGACGGGGGCGTTCGAGAGGGCGTTGGTGTAGCGCATGCCCTTCGCGGCCAGCGCGTCGAGGTTCGGCGAGATGCTGTAGCTGTCGCCGTAGCAGCCGAGTTCGGGGCCGTTGTCCTCGCTGGTGATCCAAAGAATGTTCGGTTTGTCGGCGGCGAAACCGGCCGGCGCCACGGCGAGCAGCAGCCCGAAGAACAGCGGAAGCATGGGGGAAGACGTTTTCATGGGACGTTCTCTTTAGCCCGAATCCACCCGGAAAGACAGGCCCTTTTTGCGGCCCACAACCCGTGGCATGGGCATCCTGCCCATGATTTCGCTTAGGCCGCGTTCATCCGAAAAGCCACGGTTCGAAACCTCCCCGTGTCCGGCATTCAATCCGGTGGGGCGAGCCGTCCCCGTACCCCGGGCGAGCGTCCGCCAAAAGAATCCGGCCAAGAGACCGATCCAACGCGAAATCGAAAACCGCCGGAGCAAACGCCGGCTCGGCGCCTCGCCCCATCACCTTCTCCATTGCCGCGCGCCCCGAGGCCCAACCCAAAACTGTCGAGTCGATTCAGCCCAGCAATTCGGGAATGACGCGCGCGCCGTCCACGCCGGTGAGGCGGGCGTCCAAGCCTTGGTACTTGAACGAAAAACGGGTGTGATCGATTCCGAGGGCGTGGAGGACGGTGGCGTTCAGGTCGTTGATGTGGACGGGGTCTTTCACGATGTTGTAGGCGTAATCGTCGGTCTCGCCGTGATCGAATCCGGCCTTGAACCCGCCGCCGGCGATCCAGGTCGAAAAACAGCGGCCGTGATGGTCGCGACCGTGGTTGGTCTCCGACAGCTTGCCCTGGCTGTAAATGGTGCGGCCGAATTCGCCGCCGAAAATGACCACGGTGTCGTCGAGCATGCCGCGCTCCTCCAGATCGCGAACCAGCGCCGCGGCGGGCTGGTCGACGGACTCGCAGTTTTTTCTCAGATCGGCGGGCAGGTTGCCGTGCTGGTCCCAGCCGCGATGAAACAGTTGGATAAAGCGCACGCCGCGCTCGGCCATGCGCCGGGCGAGGAGGCAGTTCGCGGCGAAGCTGCCTTTTTCCTTCGATCGCGGGCCGTAGCTGTCGAAGACATGATCCGGCTCGCGGGAGACATCCATCAGGTCGGGAACGGAGGTCTGCATGCGGAAGGCCATTTCGTACTGGGAAATGCGCGCCTCGATTTCCGGGTCGCGCACGGCGGCGAGGCGTTCCCGGTTCAGCGAAGCCAGGCCGTCGAGCATCGAACGCCGCAGGCCCCGGTCGATGCCCTTCGGATCGGTCAGGTAAAGGACGGGATCGTTGCCGCCGCGGAACTGAACCCCCTGATGCTGGGACGGCAGAAAACCCGCGCCCCAGAGCCGCGAGTAAAGCGCCTGGCCGGGCCGCGCGCCGACGGAGATCATGGTGACGTAGGCGGGCAGGTTGTCCGACAGGCTCCCGAGCCCGTAGGAGAGCCAGGCGCCCAGGCTGGGCCGGCCGAACTGCTGGGTGCCGGTGTTGATGTAGGTGATGGCCGGGTCGTGGTTGATCGCCTCGGTGTTCATCGAGCGGACGATCGTGATCTTGTCCGCGATCTTCGCGGTATGCGGCAGCACCTCGGTGTTCATCCAGGTGCCGCGCTCCCCGACCCGCTCGAACTCGAACATCGGCGCCACGCAGGGAAAGGTCTTCTGTCCGCTGGTCATGCCGGTGATGCGCTGGCCGTTGCGGATGGAGTCGGGCAGCTCCGTGCCGTGCAGCTTTCGCATCGCCGGCTTGTAGTCGAACAGGTCGATGTGGCTCGGCCCGCCGGCCATGAAAAGATAGATCACCCGCTTCGCCGTCGGCGCGTGATGGGGAAACCCGGGCAGTCCGCCGTTCGAGGCCGCCGCCGCCCCGGCGGCGAGTTCGCGTCCCAGCAGCGAGGCCAGGGCCGTTCCACCAACCAACCGAGCGCTCCGGCCCAGAAAGGCTCGGCGTATCAGGTCGTTTTGAAAATGAGAGGGAGCGTTCATGACGAAAAGCGGCGGGAATTTGAAACCGCGGATGACACGGATTTTTCTAAATTTAATAAGCGAAGACAAGCGGTTCCAAAAACATCAGCGAAAATCAGCGTCCGTCAGCGGTCCGGAAAAAGTCGGCGGTTCAGTTGCGATTCAGCACTTCGTCGAGGTTCAGCACCAGGCTCGCCACCAGGGTCCACGCGGCGTGATCGGCGGCGTCGAGGGATTCGTCGCGCGGCGACTCGCCGGCGGCGAGGAGTTCGCCGGCCATGTCGGGATGGGCGCGGTATTTCGCGAGGCCGTCGCGATAGATGTCGAGCAGCACGGAGAGTTCGCGGCTGTTTGGTTCACGGGCGGTGGCGGTCTCGAAGGCGAAACCCGCCCGCGACTCGGGGGTGGCGCCGCCTTTTTTCACAATTCTCTCGGCAAAATGCCGCGACGCCTCGAGCATCTGGACGTCGTTCATCGCCGCGAGCGCCTGGAGCGGGGTATTGGTGACGGGGCGCTTGAGGACGCAGAACTCCCGCGTCGGGGCGTCGAAAATCTGCATCGCCGGGGGCGGCGCGGATCGTTTCCAGTAGGTGTAGAGACTGCGGCGGTGGAGTTTCTGCTCGTGATCCTGGACAAACTTCGGGTTGCCGCCCAGGCCCACCTCGGCCCAGAGTCCGGGCGGCTGGTAGGGTTTCACGCCGGGGCCGCCGATCTCGTCGCGCCGCAGCAGCCCGGCGAGGTCGAGGGCGTTGTCGCGGATGAATTCAGCCGGCAGGCGAAACCGCGGCGCGCGGGCGAGGAGCCGGTTGGCCGGGTCCGCCGCCCCGTCTCCGGATCGCAGATCCGAGCTTTGCCGGTAGGTCTCGGACAGCACGATCCGGCGGATGAGCCGTTTCACGTCCCAGCCCGACTCGCGAAAATCGACCGCCAGCCAGTCCAGCAGTTCGGGATGACTGGGAAAGGCGCCCTGCGATCCGAAGTCGGCCGGCGTCTCCACGATCCCGGCGCCGAAGAACAAC
>JAGQOS010000372.1 GCA_020427265.1 Planctomycetales bacterium | reverse complement strand
GCGACGTGCTGCGCAACCAGTATTTCGGTATGATTTTTCAGTTTTATCATTTGTTGCCCGAACTCACGACGCTCGAAAATGTCCTTTCACCGGTCATGATCGCGCACGGCATGCTTGGCTATTGGCGCAATCGCGGCAAGTACCGCGCGCGGGCTACCGAGTTGCTCCAGCGCGTGGGATTGGGGCATCGGCTCAAGCACAAGCCGCGCGAATTATCGGGTGGCGAAATGCAGCGCGCCGCTATTGCACGGGCGCTGGTCACCGACCCCGAAATCCTGTTGGCCGACGAGCCGACCGGCAACTTAGACAGCGCCACCGGCGGCGAAATCATGACCCTGCTCAAGTCCTTGAACGCCGAAAAGAACCTCACTATAGTGATGGTGACGCACGACGACGCGATCGCCCAGCAGGCCGACCGTGTCGTTCGTCTGACCGAAGGTCAGGTGGAAACGGCGAGAGTGTAGAGCAGCTTGGCTTGATTTCACGCGGCCTCCTTGGGCTGGGTGATTTTGATAATTTGATTGCGGAGAGAATGACCAAATCCGAATGACCCATGTCCAAGAACTATCGTATTTGGTCATTGGTCATTCGAATTTGGGCATTCGTTCCAGAACAGTGGCGAAACGCGGCTAGCGCATCACGCATTCGTCATTGAGTTTTTCGACATTCGTCATTTTCCCACGGTCCTCTTTTCCCGCTTCGCGCTGTAGAAAACGCCATGTCGCTTCAAGTCTGGATCAACGGAACTTTCTTCGCCAAGGAAGACGCGCGCATTAGCGTCTACGATCACGGACTCCTGTACGGCGACGGCGTGTTTGAAGGCCTGCGCAGTTACGGCGGCAAGGTCTTTCGCTTGCGCGAACACGTCGATCGGCTCTGGGATTCGGCCAAGGCGATCTGGCTCGAAATCCCCATCTCGCGCGACGCCATGTGCGACGCCGTGAACGAGACCTTGCGCAAGAACAAAATTGAAGACGGCTACGTGCGGCTCGTCGTCACCCGTGGCGCCGGCACACTCGGCCTCGACCCTAACCGCACGAGCGATCCCCAGGTGATCATTATCGCCGACAAGATCGCGCTGTATCCCGAAGAGTATTACGAGAACGGCCTGGAAATCGTTTCGGTGAGCGTTATTCGCAACCATCCGGCGGCGCTGAGCCCGCGGATCAAGTCGCTCAATTACCTCAACAACATCCTGGCCAAGATCGAAGGCTTGCAGTCGGGTTGCATCGAAGCGCTGATGCTCAACCACAAGGGAGAAGTCGCCGAGTGCACCGGCGATAACATCTTCCTGGTGCGTAAAGGCGAAGTGCTTACCCCGCCCATCGAAGCCGGCATTCTCGAAGGCGTCACGCGCGACGCGGTGATCGAACTGGCCCGCGCGGCCGGCCTCACCGTGCGCGAAGTTCCCTTCACGAAGCACGACGTGTACATTGCCGACGAATGCTTTTTGACCGGCACAGCGGCCGAAGTGATTCCGGTCGTCAAGGTCGATAGCCGCTCGATCGGCAGCGGCAAACCCGGCCCCATCACGCGCGATCTCCGCGAACGCTTCTTCGCCTTGGCGCGGGCGTAATCGCTCGAAGTTGCAGGAGACCTGCAAAGTCGAAAACGAAGGGGTCAGGTCCATGTTTTCGGCCAAAGTTTGTTTGCGAGTCGCGACCGTTGCTCGCCGAAAAATGGACCAGCCCCCGACTTTGCAACTCTCCTGGGGCGTAACCGTACGAAGTTGATTTCGTACGCGCGTCGCGGCTAGAATCGACTCGGTTGAAATGTCGCGCCTCTTTCGTACTGAATTGTGCGGCTCTTTCATGCCTGGCCGCTCTTCGCCAACGCCCCGAGGGTTTGTCCAACATGCTTTGTAGAGCGTTTTTCGCAACGACTAGTCGGATGGCGCTAGCGTCTGGTTTTTCCAAAGAACCGTGGGCTAGCGCCCTGCGGCTGATGAGTTTTGAAATGCGCCCTCGCCATTTGCGCGTCGGTCGGTGTGCAATCGCCGTGCTTAGCGTTTTCGCTAGTCATGCGATCGCCGCGCCGCTCGATTTCGCCCACGATGTGGTTCCGGTGCTCAAGAAACATTGCATCGCCTGCCATGGCGGCGAAGAGTCGAAAGGGGGCTTCTCGCTGAACACTCGGGCCTTGGTGCTCGAATCGGAAACGGTTGCGCCGGGCAAGCCGGCCGATTCGCGGCTGGTCGAATTGATCACCTCGACCGACGCCGATGAGCAGATGCCGCCGAAAGACAAGCCGCGGCTCTCGGCGGCGGAAATCGCCGTGCTCGAGCGCTGGGTGGCCGAATCGCTCCCCTGGGAAGCGGGCTTTGCATTCGCCGCCGCGCGCTACGAACCGCCATTGCGTCCGCGGCGCGTGGAACTTCCGCCGATCGTTGCGGGCCGCACGCATCCGGTCGACCGGATTGTCGATGCTTATTTCGAGCAGCACGGCGTGGCCCGGCCGCCGCGCGCTAGCGATGAAGTGTTCTTGCGGCGCGTTTATCTCGACCTCATCGGCCTGTTGCCCACGGCCGTGGAACGCGAAGCGTTTCTGACCGATACCGACGCCGACAAACGCGCGCGGCTTGTGCGCACCCTGCTCGATCGCGATATCGACTACGCCGAACATTGGCTCACATTCTGGAACGACTTGCTTCGCAACGACTACACCGGCACCGGGTTTATCACCGGCGGTCGCAAGCAGATTACCGGTTGGCTGTACAACACTTTGGCCGAGAACATGCCTTACGATCAGATGGTGCGCGAGTTGATCGCGCCGTCGGCCGAATCGGAAGGTTTCATTCGCGGCATTCGTTGGCGCGGCAATGTGAGTGCGAGCCAGACGACCGAAATCCAATTCGCCCAGAACCTGGGGCAGGCGTTTCTCGGCATCAACTTGAAGTGCGCCTCGTGCCACGACAGTTTCATCGACCGCTGGACGCTTGAAGAAACATACTCCCTGGCCGCCGTCGTGGCCGACAAGCCGCTCACGCTGCATCGGTGCGACAAGGCAATCGACAAGCAGGCGACACCCGGTTGGCTCTTTCCCGAATTGGGCACGGTCGATCCTGCCGCCCCGAGCGGCCAACGGCTCCAGCAGCTCGCCGCGCTGATGACCCACCCGGAAAACGGCCGGCTGACGCGCACGATTGTGAATCGGCTTTGGCAACGTTTGCTGGGCCGCGGCATCGTCCACCCGGTCGACGCGATGCATACCGAACCGTTCTCGGCCGACCTGCTCGACTACCTGGCTGCGGATCTGGCCGACGCGAAGTACGACTTGAAGGCCGTGCTCGAACGGATTTGCACATCGGAAGTCTACCAGGCGCAAACGCCGGTCCGCGCGGCCGCCGCCGATGCGACCGGCTACGTGTTTCGCGGACCGCAGCCGCGCCGCATGACGGCCGAACAATTCATGGACGCGATCTGGCAGCTCACCGACGCCGCGCCGAAGCAGGCCGACGCCAAGGTAACACGGCAGCTCGCTCGCGACGACGCATCGGCGGGCGACGCTGAGCATCCTCCGGTAACCGCCCGTTGGATTTGGTCGACCGACCAGGCCGCGGGCAAGGTCTCGCCGGCTGGTGAAACGCTGACATTCCGCCAACAGTTCGATCTGCCGGCCGCGCCGCACAGCGCCCTGGCCGCGATCACCTGCGATAACGAATACGTGCTCTACGTGAACGGCCACGAGGCTGGCGCCGATGTGAATTGGGAGACGGTCGAAGCGCATTCGGTGACATCGCTGCTGCGCCCGGGAGCGAACGAAGTGTTGATCATGGCCAAGAATGCCGGCAGCGGCCCGAATCCTGCCGGGTTGATCTGCGAAGTTCGCATCGACTTCGCCGACAAAGCGCCGCTCGCGATTGCGACCAACGAGCAATGGCAGTGGACGACGGCGAAGCCCAACGGTCGTGGACAATTCGAAACCGAACCGAGCGACTGGCAAACGGCCATTCCCGTGGCGATCTCCGGCGTCTGGGCTCGGCAAACGGCCGGCCAGTTCGCCGCGCGGCTAACCGGTGACCCGGCCGATGCGCCGATGGTCCGTGCGTCGTTGGTCAAAAGCACTTACCTGATGCGCGTGCTCGGCCGACCGAATCGCGACCAGCTCGTTACCTCGCGTCCCAACGAACTAACGACACTCGAAGCGATCAACCTGGCCAACGGCGACGAGCTAGACAAGGCGATCCGCCATGGCGCGCGGCAATGGACGCTTCGGTATGCCGATGCGCCGGACGAACTGATTCGCAATCTGTTTCTTTCCACGTTGGCGCGCGAGCCGTCGAGCGGTGAATTTGAGATTGCTCAAAAACTCATTGGTCCCGTGCCCAATGAGTTAGGCGTTGCCGATCTGTTATGGTCACTCGCCATGCTCCCGGAATTCCAACTCATTCGATAGGTCATAGAGCGATGGACGAAACACTACACGATCCACTCGAACGACGAACCTTTCTTAAACGGATGGCCGCCGCATCCGCCGCGGCGCTCATGGCCGGCGAGCCGAAACTGTTGGCCAGTGATCGGGTCGAGCAACCCGCGCCGCGGGCCGATGCCTGCATCGTGCTCTGGATGGCCGGCGGCATGGCCGCGCCCGATACCTTCGATCCGAAACGTTACGTGCCTTTCAAACCCGGCACGCCGGTCGAGAAAGTGATCAGCACGTTTCCGGCCATCGATACGGCGGTCGATAACATCAAAATCTGCGCGGGGCTGGAAAACATTGCCGGCGTGATGGACCGGGGCACGCTGATCCGCTCGCACGTGCTGCCCGATCTGGGCAGCATCCTGCACTCGCGGCATCAGTACCATTGGCATACCGGCTACGTGCCGCCACAGACTGTCGCTTGTCCGCACATCGGCGCTTGGATGGCCCGCGTGCTCGGTCCGCGCAACCCGGTCATGCCGCCGTTCATCAACATCGGCCAGCGGCTCGAGGGAATTGGCGAGAACGAAGAGATCAAGGCGTTTACAACGGCCGGTTTTTTTGGCAGCGAGTTCGGGCCGATGAACCTGCCTTATCCCGACCAGGCGGCGCTCGCCGTACGGCCGCCCAAAGACATGGCGCCGGGCCGCTTCGCCAATCGCTACAAGTTCTTCCGTTCGCTGGTCGATCATTCGCCGCGCCGCGAGTTCCTTTCCGATTTTCAGCAGGAGTCGATGCTCCGCTCGCTCGAAAACGCCTATCGCCTGCTCAACGCCAAAGAGCGCGAGG
>JAGQOS010000371.1 GCA_020427265.1 Planctomycetales bacterium | reverse complement strand
CCAGCTTGGCGTGCCTGGTCATAGTTGCCACGTACTCCTCCCTGTATATTGCAATCGCTCCCGCGCAAAAAGCGTCGTGAGCACCGGCGGCAAACTCTGCAGCGCGACCGCAACGGCGCGCGACGAATTTTCGGCCGACCAATGTCGCTTCCACGCAGAAAGAATTGTCCCGGTTGTCAGACAGACGAAAGATGAGGCGAAGCTCGATCTGTTTGCCGCGCGGACGCCGCGAACGGGCTATTCCGCCAATCTCCAAACGCGAAAACAGCTCGAATTCCGTCGCTTATTGTAGTCGCGCCAACAGCGAAAGGAAAGCTTATTCTGGGCAAATCGCCAATAACCCGCCATTTCCAGTCTGACGACACCGACGCTTTTAACACCGCAGCGGCCACGCTACCATAGGGCGGATGGCCTTTCGTCCCTTGGCGGCCTTGGCCCTCGGCGGTGACCCGCTTGCTAACCCACCCATTTGCATTCGATGCCTTTCAACCCGCGCAATTTGTTCCCTTATTTCGCCGGCCTGCTCGCCTTGGCGGCGCTCGGCTATGCGGTCACGTTTGGCAAGCTACCGCCGGCCGATTTCACGTTCATCAATGGGACAGAAGTACAAAGCATCGATGCGGGCAAGGTTTCGGGCGTGCCCGAGCACCGGATTATCGAAGCGTTGTTCGAAGGGCTTTTTCGCCAGGATCCGCAATCGCTCAAGCCAATTCCGGGCGTGGCCGCGCGACACGAAGTGTCGGCCGACGGCAGAACCTACGACTTCTACTTGCGCCCAAATGCTCGCTGGTCGAACGGTTCGCCAGTGACCGCGCACGATTTCTGGTGGTCGTGGCGGCGCGTTCTGCATCCGGAAACGGCTGGCGAATATGCCTATCAACTCTACTATTTAGAGAACGCCGAGAAGTATAACTCCGCTCAGGTCGAAGTCCGGGACCGTGTGGAGATCGAACTCGACGATCGCCTGCGGCAGGTCGAACCTTTCCCGCGCGGCACGATGGTCCGGGGAACGCTGCGCGACATCATCAAGCCCGACGAACCCGAAATTCCCGCGACGGCAACACGTGACGAGCGTAATGATTTTCTCGCGCGCTGGAAACGTGCTTGGGTGTACGTCGTCGATATCGATGGCGAGCAACGGCGTTTCAGTCCCGAAGCGCACGACGCACCAACTGTTGAGAAGTGCCTGCAAGTTTTGCTCGATTTCGACGAAGTCGGCGTGCAGGTCGTCGACGATCGCCATCTGCGCGTGCAGCTAACTAATTCGACCCCCTTCTTCCTGCACTTGATGGCGTTCTATTCAACCTTTCCCCTGCATCGCGAGAGCATCGAACACTACGGACGCGACTGGACCAAACCCCAGAACCTGGTAAACAACGGCGCTTTCCGGATGGCGTTTCGTCGCATTCGCGATCGAATTCGCCTGGTGAAGAACCCGGAGTACTGGGATGCCGATCGCGTGCATCTCAACGTTGTCGATGCCATGGCCGTTAATTCGCCAACGACCATGTTGAACATGTATATGAATGGCCAGGTCGATTGGGCCGAAACGATTCCCACGGCCGCCGTTCCCGACATGCTCAAGCATTACCAGGAACACGTGCGCAGCGCCCCGATGCTGACGACCTATATGTATCGACTCAACACGAAACGCAAGCCGCTCGACGATGTCCGTGTGCGGAAAGCGCTGGCGATGGCCATGAATAAACGGGAAATCTGCGAACTAATTCTCCGCGCGGGACAGCAGCCGGCTCGGTCGCTCGTGCCTCCCGGCATGGAAGGCTATGAGCAGGCCGAAGGCGTGCCGTACGACGTTGAACAAGCGAGGCAGTTGCTCGCCGAAGCAGGATTTCCCGATGGTAAAGGCATGCGTAAGCTTGAAATCCTCTATAACGACCATGAAGCGCACAAGACGATCGCCGAAAAGATACAGAGCGACTGGTTGAAAAACCTCAACGTGCGCACCGAACTCAAAGCACTTGAATGGGGCGTCTATCTCGATTCGATCAACCAGTTTCAATACGACGTGGCGCGCTACGCCTGGGTAGGCGACTACCCGGATCCGAACACGTTTCTCGACATGTTCCTGACCGACGGCACCAACAACCGTACGGGCTGGAGTGAACCGAAATACGACGAGTTGATCGCCGCGGCAGCCGCGGAAACGGCGCCCGAAAAGCGGCTGCAAACGCTGCACGACGCCGAACGGATCCTAATGGACGGCCAGCCGATCATTCCCATCTATTACTATGTTTCGCTCAATCTCGTGCGCCCGTACGTGCACGGATTTCATACGAACGTGCAGGATCTGCATCCTCTCTCAGCGATTCGCATCGACCCCGAGGAAAAATCGCGACACTTGCGCGCGCTGAAGTAAACGTGTTTCAGTTTATCGTCAAACGCCTGGTCTGGTTGGTGCTTACGTTGTGGGCTGTGTTCACTGTGAGTTTCATCCTGATGAAGATCGTGCCGGGGGGGCCGTATCAGGCCGAACGGAATTTGCCACCCGAAGTCGAACAAAACATTCGCGCTCAGTTTCATCTCGACGATCCGCTTCACATTCAGTACCGCGACCATCTCTGGGACACGGTCCGCGGCGATTTTCGGTCGAGCTTCAAGCTGAAAGATTTCACGGTCAACGAAGTGATCGCCCAGGGATTCCCGGTTTCGGCGTCGTTGGGTGTGCTGGCCATGCTCTTTGCGCTGACGTTGGGGCTGACAGCCGGCATTGTCTCGGCGTTGCGTCGCGGTGGCGTACTCGATCTTGCCTTCATGGCGTTGGCGACCGTTGGCATCGCCGTTCCCAACTTCGTGCTGGCGAGCATCGCCGTGCTGATCTTCGTGTTCAAGCTCGGTTGGTTTCCGGCGGCGGGTTGGGGCACGCTCGCGCAGCTAGTTCTGCCGGCGCTGTGTCTGGGCTTGCCTTTCGCCGCTTATATTGCGCGTCTCACGCGCACCGGCATGCTGGAAGTGCTTTCCAAGGATTACATTCGCCTGGCCTATGCCAAGGGGCTTTCGTCGCGACGGGTTGTCTTGCGGCACGCGCTGCGCGGGGCCGTGCTGCCGGTTGTGTCGTACCTCGGCCCTGCAACGGCCGGCATTTTGACGGGCAGCCTCGTACTCGAACGCATTTTCGCGCTACCCGGCATGGGGAGCCATTTTATCGATGCCGCCCTGCAACGCGACTACACGCTCGTGATGGGAATGGTCCTCGTGTACACCTTGCTACTGTATACGATGAACTTCCTGGTCGACCTTTCCTACGCGGTGATCGATCCGCGCGTCAAACTCCACTGATTTGCCACGCGACCATGCATTTTTCCGGACACGACGAACTCGAACGCTACGCCCACGTGCTCGACGAAGCGCAGGCGATCAAGGGCGTTTCGCTCGGCAAAGACGCCTGGCGCCGGTTGCGGAAGAACTACGCCGCCATGGCCTCGCTTGTGTTTCTAATCGTGTTGTTTGTGTTGGCGATGTTTGTACCTTTCTTGCCGCTGCAATCGCCGATTCGGCAGGACTTGAGCCAGCGAAAGTTTCAGCCACCCAGTCGCGTGGCGCCAGGTTTGGGTGTCGCGGACCTGGCCGAAGACGAATATCGATTGGCCGTCGACGCCCTGTTCGGCGAGCGCAATGCAGTCGACCGCGCGCTGATCGACTCGCGTGTCGCCCTGTTTGGCGACCGCACGATTCCCTCGTACTTTGGTACCGACGAGCTGGGACGCGACCTGCTCGCGCGCACCATGTGGGGGGCGCGCGTCTCACTGATGGTCGGCATTGTGGCCACGCTAGTATCGCTCGTGATCGGCGTTACCTACGGCGCATTCGCAGGATACGTCGGCGGCGCGGTCGACAACCTAATGATGCGCTTCGTCGATGTGCTGTACTCAATTCCATTTATCTTTGTCGTGATTTTTCTGCTCACGATCCTGAGCGAGGATACGATCAAACAAGCCCTGGGCGCCTGGGGAATCAACAAGATCGTCATCTTTTATTTCGTGATCGGCGCCATTTACTGGCTCACCATGGCCCGAGTGGTGCGCGGCCAGGTCATCTCGCTTAAGGAAGAACAGTTCATCGAAGCGGCGCGCACGATTGGCGCCACGCGTACGGCCATCGTGTTTCGTCATCTGATTCCTAACCTGCTGAGCATCGCCATCGTCTACCTGACTCTCACGATTCCCGCGGTGATGCTCTTCGAAGCGTTTCTTTCGTTTCTCGGGCTCGGTGTCGATCCGCCCGATGTTTCCTGGGGAATTCTGGCTAACGATGGTATCAAGGTCATTACACCGGTGCGCATTTATTGGTGGTTGGTCGTCTTTCCCGGCCTGGCTTTGGCGATGACCTTGTTCGCCCTCAACTTTCTCGGCGACGGCCTCCGCGATGCCTTGGATCCGAGAATGAAGAACCGATGAACGAACCCTTGCTCCAAGTCGACAATCTCGCTGTCCGGTTTCGCACCGACGACGGACCCGTGCATGCCGTTGATGGTGTTTCGTTTCATGTCGAGCGCGGTGAAACGCTTGGCATCGTGGGCGAGTCGGGCTCGGGCAAGTCGGTAACGAACCTGGCGATCATGGGGCTCGTGCCTAAGCCGCCCGGCGAAATCGTGAGCGGTTCCGCCCGTTTTCTGGGCCACGATCTTATGCGGCTCCCGCCACGTGAATTGGCGCGAGTGCGCGGCAATCGCATCGCGATGATCTTTCAAGATCCGATGACCGCGCTCAACCCATTCTTAACGATCGAAGAGCAACTTACCGAAGTCACCATGCTGCATCTTGGGCACTCGCGGCCTCAGGCGATCCGCCACGCCGTCGAGATGCTCGACCGTGTCGGCATCCCTGGCGCTGCCCGGCGAATCTTTAACTATCCGCACGAATTCTCCGGCGGAATGAGGCAGCGCGTGGTCGTGGCCATGGCCCTGCTGTGCCAACCCGATCTGATCATTGCCGACGAGCCCACGACCGCTCTCGACGTGACGATTCAAGCGCAGATCCTGGAGTTAATGCAAGACCTGCAACGAGAACGCGGTATGGCGATCATTCTCATCACGCACGATCTCGGCGTGGTTGCCGGCATGTGTCATCGGGTCAATGTGATGTACGCCGGCCGCTTTGTCGAAGAGTCGCCCGTCGAGCCGCTCTTCGCCGATCCGCGTCACCCTTACACGCTCGGACTGCTCGAATCGCTGCCGCGCCTCGATGGCGATCCCGCGGCGAGGCTTACA
>JAGQOS010000370.1 GCA_020427265.1 Planctomycetales bacterium | reverse complement strand
GATTTAACGGCCAATGTCGCGCCGCCGGGCAGTGGCGGAATGCTGGCGGCGCTCCATATTTGGCAGCGTTTGCTCCGCGAGGGCCCCGAGCGGTTTGGCGAAGTGTATTACCTCGGCTCACGGCCAATCCCACCCATGAACGACCATCTCGATGTAGTGGTTGGAATTTACGGCGGAATGGAGACCAATTTTTACTTCGCGCCCGATGGTGGCTTGCTCGTGGCGATGGAAGTCTTCGCCACCGACGAACGAGACCCGGCGGAACTCTACTTCAGCGACTACCAGGAATTCGAAGGGCGCTGGTTGCCTCGCCGCATCGAAGCGCGCCACGGCGATCGTGTATTCGCCGATTTCAACGTGAAAGAAATCGCGATGGAGGCGGCCGATGAACCTTAAACTTCTGCATCGCACGTTCTGTTGCTCGCTATTCTCGCTGGCATCGTGCCTGAGTTTATCGACTTGCCAGTTGAACGCTGGCGAATCAGGCTCGTTTGCCGCAATTGTCAAGGCGGTTCAGCCACGCATCGTCAAGATCTATGGCGCCGGCGGCTACGCCGGACTCGAAGCGTATCAAAGCGGATTTCTCATTTCGGCCGATGGAGCAATCCTCACTGTCCGCAGTACCGTGCTGGATACCGACGATATTCAAGTCACGCTCGACGATGGTCGCAAGTTCGCGGCGAAGCTCGTCGGCATCGATCCGCAGATGGAAATCGCCGTGCTGAAGATCGAAGCCGAAGGCTTGCCGCACTTCGAGCTTAATGCGCCACAGGATCGCCAAGCGGGGTTGCGAGTGTTGGCATTCAGCAATTTGTTCCGCGTTGCTCAGGGCAACGAAGACGCCAGTGTGCAGCACGGCGTGGTTTCCGCCGTCACGCTGTTAAACGCGCGCCGGGGCACGTTTCAGTCGGCTTATCGCGGCACGGTGTACGTGCTCGACGCCATCACGAATAATCCCGGCGCCACCGGCGGCGCCGTAACCGATCGCCAGGGGCAGTTGGTCGGAATCATCGGCAAGGAATTGCGCAGCCGGTTGACGAATACCTGGTTGAACTATGCTATACCCGTGGGCGAACTCTCCGGCGCGGCCGCCGATATTTTGGCGGGGAAGACACGCGTGGCGGCGCGCGACGAACGCTTCCGTCCCGAACAGCCACTGGTGCTCGAGGATCTGGGGCTCGTGCTGATTCCCGATGTGGTCGAGCGCACGCCTCCGTACGTGGATCGCATTCGGCCTGGCAGTGCGGCCGATGCGGCTGGCGTCGCGGCCGACGATCTCATCGTGTTTGTCGACGGCCAACTCGTCGCTTCGTGTCAATTGTTGCGCGAAGCGTTCGATTTCATCGAACCCGATGCAACGGTTCAACTCACCGTGCTACGCGGCCAAGAATTGATCGAAGTGGAACTCAAGGCGAACGGCCAATAATGGATAGGTGCACACGACTGATGAGCCGCCCCGTTTTCGTGAGCGATGTTCGCCGGGAGATGCGTCGTTGCGTCTTTTTTGCGATTGGCTTCGCAATGGCGGCTGGTTCGGCTTTGGCTCAGAACACGGCCGGCGATCTCATCGCGCTCGAAGAGCAGGCCTTTGCCGCAGCCGCGCAGCGCGTGGAACCGAGCGTCGTGCGAATTGAAACGATTGGCGGCGTCGAGCGCGTGGGCGATTTGCTGACCGGCGCCGGGCCGTCGACCGGGCTCTTGGTATCGGCCGATGGGTACATCGTCTCCAGCCAATTCAATTTCGTACAGCAACCCAGCTCGATACTGGTAACGCTCGCCAATGGCCAGCGGCGCCCGGCGCGCGTGGTCGCGCGCGATCATAGCCGCATGTTGGTGTTGCTGAAGATCGAAACTCAAGAGCAACTGCCCATGCCAGAAGCCGCGCCCGCCGCCGAGATTCGCGTAGGACAATGGGCGCTGGCCGTTGGCCGTGGCGACGAAGCGGAGCGGCCGAACGTTTCGGTTGGCATCGTGAGCGCCGTGGGCAGGGTCTTTGGCAAAGCCCTGCAGACCGACGCCAAGATTTCGCCACGCAACTATGGCGGGCCGCTGATCGATTTGCACGGGCGCGTGCTAGGCGTGCTCGTGCCGATGTCGCCGCAGGGAAACACGGCCGTCGCTGGTTTCGAATGGTATGACGGCGGAATTGGCTTCGCCGTGCCGCTCGAATCAATTCTTGCCGCGCTGCCGCGCATGATGGATGGCCAAGATTTGCATCAGGGGCAATTAGGCGTCGGGCTCAAGTCCGGCGATCCGTACGTGGCGCCGGGCGAGGTGTCCTCGGTTCGTCCGCGCTCGCCGGCCGTGGCAGCCGGGATCGTCGAAGGCGATCGCATTGTGGAAGTCGACGGGCAGCCGGTCGCCACGCAAATGCAGTTGCGCATTGCTCTGGGGCCGCGCTATGCCGGCGAGACCGTCCGCTTCAAAGTCGTTCGCGACGGCAAGCCGCTTGAACTTCAGGCGGAGCTGGTCGCCGAGCTTCCCGAGTACGCGCATCCTTTCCTGGGGCTGTTGCCACTGCGAATGCCGGACGAGGCGGCCAGCAGCAAGTTGATTGTGCGCTATGTGTTCGCAGAAAGTCCCGCCCAAACGGCTGGAATCGAAGCGGGTGACGAAATTCAGAAAATCGACGGCATCCCGGTCGATTCGCTGTTGGCCGCGCGCGAAGTGCTCGCGTCGCACGAACCGGGCGATAAGCTCCAGGTCGTGCTCCAACGCGGTGAACAACAGTTGGCGGTCGATGTGAAGACGTCGCTAGTTCCGAATCTCGTGCCCGACAAACTGCCAACGCCTGGCGCGCGCGATGGCATTGGCGAACAGCCCGTTGCCAAAACGGGCATTCATGAAATGCGGTTGCCCGAAATGGCGAACCGAGCCGTCGTCTATGTCCCGTCGAGCTACGATCCGCGTGTCGCTCACGGTGTAATCGTTTGGATGCACGCATCGGGCGGCGACGAGCGCGACGAGCTATTGGCACGTTTCAAACCGCTGTGCGACGCCGGCGAATTGCTGTTGCTCGCGCCGCTGGCCGAAGATCCGCGCCAATGGAAACCTGCCGAAGTCGAGTTTGCGGCGAAGGCGCTTGAACAGTTGATCAAAGACTATCGCGTCGACCTCAGTCGTATCGTCGCCCACGGGTATCAGGCGGGCGGGGCCATGGCCTATCTGTTATGGCTGCAGGCGAAGGAGCGAATTACGGGTGTCGCACCGCTCGATGGTCCGATGCCGCGCGGGTTCACGATTCCCGACAACGATCCACAACGCCGCGTGGCGTTATTTACCGGGTTCGCGACGGAGTCGCGATTTGCGAAACGAATCGAGCAAGGAATCGCGGCGCTCGAGCAAAAAAAGTATCCGGTCACCCAGACTTCGTTGGGCGAAAAGAGTCGTTATTTGAACCACGAGCAACAAGAAGCGTTTGCCCGTTGGATCGATTCGCTCGACCGCTTTTGAGATTCGCAACGCATAGGATGTCCGCAAGCTGTTTTTCCGTCGCCCGACATCGATCGTTGTCTCAATACTTCTGGGTGTCTGCCTCAGCGTTGCGCTCGTGGGCGCGGGGTATCTAAGCTGGAAGTCGGGTTCGCCGGGCGCTGCGTTGCCCGGCTGCGGCGACGGACCGCTGGACTGTTCGCATGTATTGTCGAGCCGATTCGCTCGCATCTTTTCGATTCCTGTCAGCTGGTTGGCCACGGGCGTCTACGCATCGTTGCTGGTTGCGTGGGCTGTTGCGGTCTTCGGCGGCCGAGGCCGACCGTCGCACAGCGTCTGGTACGTGTTGATCTTCGGCGCTAGCGTGATCGGCGCTGCCGCGCTGTGGTTTTCGGGCTTGCAGTTTTTCGTGCTCAAGCAGTACTGCGCCTATTGTCTGACCGTTCACGCTTGCGGCCTTGCCGCGGCCATACTGATTTTGCTTTCGGCGCCGATCGTCCTGGTGATGGATCGTCCGGAGGTGGCGCTGCGCATGCGTTCGCCGCGCGCGGCTGCTGTGGCCGCCGATGGCGCAGCGACTGTGCCCGCTGCCGATGAAGGAGTTCCGCTGGCGAAGGCTTTTGTTGCCGCCATTGCCGGCAGCGTAGCGCCGGTGATTCTGGCGATCGCCCAACTGCTTTCACCGGAGCCGACCTACACGATCGAAGTTGCGACGGATGAGGGACGCCCGGCCGAAATTGCCGAATTGGCCGATCGCGAGCGGCGCGAGACGCTTTCCCTGCTCGGCGATGGCGACTCGCCAAAATCGGCCGCCTCGCCCAACCCCCAGGTTAATTCAGAAGCAACCGCGGATTCTACCGCTTCGAGTCCTGCCGGCCCGACGGGTGAAAGCGATTCCAACTCGCTGTTCGACGAGGTTCTGGAGCCGGCCGTGGCGACCGACGCGCCCGAAGCGACCAAAGAACGCTGGTTATCGTTGCGCAAGGGCCAGCTCTTTATGAATGCGCGCGAGCACATTGTCTTGGGCGACTCGGATGCCCCGCATTTAATTGTCGAGCTATTCGACTATACCTGCCCCCATTGTCGCGCACTTTATGGGCAAACCGAACACGTGCGCGAAGCGATGGGCGATGGCCTGGCGATCGTCTTGCTGCCTGTTCCGTTCGAGAAGAAGTGTAATCCGCGCATTGAAAACGAAAACGAGATACACAAGAACGCCTGCCTGTACGCGTCGCTCGCGATCGCCGTGTGGAAGTATGCCCCGGAGGCGTTTCCGGCGTTCCATGAGTTCCTGATGCAGGGAGAACGTCCACCCGAACCGGAAGCGGCGCGAACGCGCGCCCGCCTTCTCCTAGGCGCTGAGCGAGTCGAAGCCGCTCGCGCCAGTCGCAGCATCGCGCAGCACATTGAAAAATGCGTCGATGCTTACATTTTGCTTGGCTCGGGCAGTGTACCCAAGTTGGTCATTCACGATGCAACCATGACCGGCGAAGCACGCAGTGGCGACGAATTGCTGCAGATTGTCCGCGATCATCTCGGCATCGACGACAGTTCGGCCGGAGCGGTGTCAGCCGCCGAGTGAAGATGGGTCGAGTTTGCCTTTCAGCGGAAGAATTCCATTGGGCCAGCCTCGGACCGCGGCTCGTCGGCGCGCGAACTCGCACAAATCTGCGCCAAGCGTTGTAACCGCACAGTGCTTAGCGAGTTAAAATACAACGACTCGGGGCCTTTTGCCGTAGGGCAGCGCGAATTTCAAACGCCGGCTCGCTCGGGCCGATTGAGAATGTTAAGGAAACA
>JAGQOS010000036.1 GCA_020427265.1 Planctomycetales bacterium | reverse complement strand
GCATGCCGGTGTCGCTGTCGTAGTCCACGCCGTCGAGATTGCGCGTGGCGGCCGTTAAAGCCTGGGAAAGCGCCGTGCCGCCGCGCGTGAAGTCGGCGCCGACTGTATCGAGGAAATCGTGGTGCACATCGACCTGAATTCGCACATGCTGCGACGGCTCGCCCACAAAACCGATTGTGTAGTTCGCTGTCCGCTCACTGAGGATATCGCTTTCCAGGACCTGGTCGTCACCCGCAATGCCAATGAAGAACGTGTCGTCGTCGACGATGAGCGTTTCGATTTCGCGTGGTAATTTGATCGTGACGGGGAAGTTCGTGCTCGTCGCCGGGTTTTCGAGCCGCACGCGATAGAACTCATCGCCTTCGGCGATCGAATCGTTCTCGATGTCGAGCGCGAACGTCAGTTCGCTGGCGTTGCCCGCGCCGCCGGTAAAGGTCAGCCTTTCGCCTGTGCGTGAAACGCCGCTCACCTGGGCGATGGCGTCGTCGATAGCGGCGGTGAAGGCTTGTGCAAAGTCGGCGGCGTTCGTGTCGTCGAGGAATTGCAAGATATCGACACTCGCCGTCTCGCCATCGTCGAGCGAACCGGTGAAGCTTACTGTGTAAACGACCTGGTTGTTGTCGCCGTCGGTCGGATCTTCGGTCACCGTGTCGGAAGCCGAGAGTACAAACGCGCCGCTGTCGCTGTCGGCGATCGTGGTCGAGACGATGTCTTCGCCCGGCACGATCATACCCGCGCCGTTGTTGCTGATCTGCAGGTCGGAAATCTGTACCTGGTAGGTTTCGTCGCCTTCGACGAGAACATCGTCGAAAATGACGAGTTCGATGGTCAGGCTGGTGGCGGCATCGACCGCGCCGCGGAACGTTAAAACGTCGTTGACAGAATCGAACGAAATATTGGTCACGCCGCCTAGGACCAGGTCGGCGACGGCCGCTTCGACCGCCTCGCGGAACGCGCCGACACCACCTTCATAGTCGGCGTCGGCTGTTTCACCGAGCAGATGGCTGATATGAATGCTTGCCTGTTCGCCGATCACGATCAGGTCCTGATGACCGACAACGTAGACGGCGATGTTGCCATCGTTGGGATCTTCCGAAACGAACTCGGGCCCGGTTATGGAGAAGTCGAGCGAATCGTCGTCGATGATCGTCGTCGAGGCATTGGCGACATCGATGCCTACGTTGGCCGTGTTGCTAACTTGTGGGTTGGAGAGATCGATGCCGTAGATTTCATCGCCTTCGGCGTACATGTCGTCGGCGATCGTGAGCGTGAAGTCGACAAAATCGACTGCGTCGATTCCGCCCATGAACGTAAGTGTTGTGCCATCCCAGGTGACCAGCGGCAGCGCCGCGGTCGCCGCGGTCAACGCGTCGTCTAGTGCGTTGAGTCCGCCCACGAAATCCAATTCGTCGGTATCGCCGAAGGCGTGCGCCACGTCGACACTCGCCGTTTCGCCATCCACCAGGATGCTGGTGTGACGAATCGTGTAGATGGCCTCGTTGTTATCGTCGTCGGTCGGGTCCTCGGTTACTTGCGGGGCGCCGGAAATTGAGAAGAGGACGTCGTCGTTGTCGGTAATCGTCACTTCTGTGCGTGGCGTGGCGATGGCGGCCGTCGAAGCCGTAGTGATGAAGCCGTTCGCCAATTCCACGGCGAAGATTTCGTCGCCCTCTGCCAGCATGTCGGACGCGATGGTAAGCGTGAAACGCAATTGTGTATCGTTACCCGCGCCCCCTTCAAATGTGAGCGTAGTTCCGTCATACGTGACGCCATCCGCGCTGGCCACCGCCGCTTCGATCGCTTGCTGTAGCGGGCCGGTGCCATCGATGCGCTGATCGTCGTAGTTGTAATCTTCCAACAGGGTTTGGAAGAGGTCGTGCGAAATGTCAACCCCGGCCGACGTGCCCGCGAGCAATTCACCTGCAAAACTCAGTGTGAAATCGACCGTGCTAAGGTCGAGTTCATCGAACGGGTTGTCTTCGGGCACGCTGCGCGGGTCGGCGTCGAGCGTGAATATGACACCGTCGTCGTCGATAATCGTCGTTTCCGCTTCGGAGTTGTCGAACGTGGGCGTTGCGCCGTTGGTTGTGCGTGGGGCACCCAGGCGGATGGAATAGGTTTCGTTGCCTTCGGCTTCCACGTCGTTAACGATATTCAGATCAAACGAGATGGAACGCTCGCCGCCGGCCTGGAACGTGAGCGCCGGCGCCGTGTAACTGATCGTGCTGATGGCGTTGGCCGCGGCCGTCAAAACCGGTTCGAGCTGGGCGGCAAAGTCTTCGGATTCGGCGAGGTTCAAGAAATGAGAGACATCGACCGTTAGCGTGTGCGTCGGTTCGATATCGCCCGTGTAGCTGATCGTGTAGCTGGCGACGTTGCCGTCGGCGTCTTGGTCGTCCTCGGTCACTTCGGGCGTGCCCACGATGGTCACGATCAATTCGTCGTCGTCCACGATCGTTGTCGGGACCACCGGCTCGACAAACACGTCGTCGCCTGTCGGCACGCCGTTGGTCAACAAGATCGGGTCGGCGAACTCGAAGGTGTAGCGTTCAACGCCTTCGGCGAACGTGTCATCGACAATCGTGAAATCGACCGGGAATTGCAGGGCGTTGCCTGGTCCGCCATCGAATGTGAGCGTGCCCGAGGTGGCATTGATGCGCGTGTAGGAAATGCCGGTGACCGTGCTAACGGCACTGGCAATGCGGCCCGAGAAGTCGATGTCGGCGCCGTAGTCGAAATCGGCCTGTTCTGCGCTGAGCAGTACCTGTCGCAACTCGACCGTCAATGCTTGCCCCGCGCCCAACGGATTGATCATGCCGATTAAATGGTTTTGTGTGTTGTTGTCGGCGTCCGGGGCCTCGGTCACCGAAATGTCGGACGTGGGGTTATTGCGCGCAAAGAGGACGACTTCCCCTTCGAAGTCGATGATTGTCGTCGCCAGCGAATCGGCGGCCGGTGTGGCGGCAGCGCCGTTGCTCACGCGGGCGTTGCCGATGTCCATGTTGTAGATTTCGTCGCCTTCGGTAATGCTGTCCGTTGCGACAATCAACTCGAAAGTGATGTTGCGGTGATCGGTCGCTTCAAACTCCAGAACACCATTGACGAAACGCACGTTTGTCGGCACAACGGTCGAGTCTTCAAGTTCTGATGTGCCGTTGTCCATCGCCGACTGGAGCGAATTCAGGAAGTCATCGGAATTTGTCTGGAAGAAGTCGTGGGTTACGTCGAGCATGGCGACGGCGCCGATCGGCAAATCGCCCTCGTACGAGATCGTGTACGTGGCGCGATTCATGTCGGGATCGGTCGGGTCCTCAGTCACGAGGATGTCGCCCACGATCATGAAGTCGATGCTGTCGTCGTCCTTGATGATCGTGTCGACTGTGGTTTGATCGATGGAAATAGGCGCCGAATTGGTGAGCACTTCGCCAGAGATGCGCGTTTGCAGCGCTTCATCGCCCTCGGCTAGCGTGTCGTCATTTACCAACAGGGTGAAGGTCAAGCTGGTGTCGTTGCCGACACCTCCGTTGAATGTCACGCGCAAGTCGTCTTCGTCGAGATCGACGTTCACGGCCGTCATCTGCGCCGTGCGCAAGGCCTCGAGCAAATCGTTCGTGTAATCGGCTTCCGGGTCGCCAAATACCGTGGTATCGAGAGGCAAATGCTCGATCGCTACGCTGGCCGTATCGCCTTCGGGAAGGCCGCCGAGGAACGACAGCGTGTACACAATCCGGTTTAGATCGAGGTCGAACGGGTCTTCGGTCACCATGTCGCGCCCCGTAAGCTGGAACACGATTTCGTCGTTGTCGACGATACGTGTCAATTCCGACGACATGGTTGGATCGACGCTAACGTTGGCCGTTGTGCTGAGCTGCGCGCCACCGATCGCCATGTTGAAGACTTCGTCGCCTTCGGCCAAGTCGTCGTCGACGATGCCCCAGGAGAATGTGAAATCGGTAGGCACGGCCTCGCCGGCAGTTGCCTCGCCATGGAAGACGACCGTGAGGTTTTCGACCGTAATATGCGCATTTTCCGGGCGTGCGGCGGCGTTTTCCAGAGCCGTACGCAGCGTTTCCGTGAAGTCCGGGCCTTCGGTTCCCGTTGTGCCCGGCGGCAGGATGGCGGGAATGGCCGTGGAAACGTTGATCCGCGCTTCGCCGCCAACAACTTGCAGACCTTCGTACGACACCGTGTAGGTGGCGAGGTTCATGTCGCCGTCGTTCGGATTCTCGGTAACCACGGTCGAGCCATCGAAGGAGAAGATAATCTCATCGTCTTCGATGATGGTCGTGTCGGCGCGGTCGACATCGACGACCGCGGCGCCACGATCGGCCTGCGGATTGGAGAGCACGACGCCAAACATTTCATCGCCTTCGGCCCGCTCGTCGGGTGCGATTTCGAGCGAGAAGTCGAGCGAGGCCGGTGTGGCAGGCCCGCCGATAAACGTGAGCGTCGTGCCGTCCCACTCGACGTTCGCATCTTGCGCCGCCGCGGCTAGCAAGGCCAGGTTGAGCGCGTCGGCCAGGTCGACAAAATCTTCCGCTTCGGCCTCGTTCAAATCATGAGCGACATCGATGCTGACACGGGCGCCGTCGGCGATCAGGTTCAGATAGCTGATGGTGTACGTGGCGAGATTGCCATCGCCATCGTTCTCGTCCTCGGTCACGGCCTGGGAGCCGACTATCGAAAATTCGATGGAGTCGTCGTCTTCGATCGTGGTTTCCACCGTGGCGTCGGTCGGCGAAACGAAGACCGAGGCGGTGCTGGTGGTTTGCGGATTGAGCGCCTCGAGCATGTAGATTTCGGGGCCCTCGCTGATCGCGTCATCGCGAATCTGCAATTGGAAGGTCAGGCTTTGCAATGCCCCCGGTCCGCCGCGGAATGTGACAGTCGTTCCGCTGGCCGTGATTCCGTCCGCCGGATTCAGCAGCGCGACCGCGTCGGCCAGTGCGCCGGCGAGATCGTTTTCGAAGTCGGCGGGCACCGTGTCGCCGAATTGATGGGCCAGGTCGACACTAACCTCCAAGCCGTTGGCGAGGGATCCTTCGTAGCGGATCGTGTAGCTCGCCATGTTGCCATCGCCGTCGAGGATGTCTTCCGTAACGTTGGCGTCGCCCGAGAGGAAGAAGGGGATTCCATCGTCGTCGATGATCGTTGTACTGACCGACGTAGGATCGATGACGGTCGGTTGCCCAGTCGAAAGGACAAGATTCGACGCGACAATCTGGAACGTTTCGTCGCCTTCGGCCAGCAGGTCGTCGGCAATGAACAGGCCAAAGGTAAACGTTTGGTCGCCACCGGCGGCGAACGTGAGGGTCGAATTCTGGCGCGTGATTCCGTTCACGCCTCCGGCGATAGCGCGATCGATTGCCGCGATCAGGGTTTCGTCGAAATCTGCCGCCACGGTCTGACCGAAGACGAGCGCGAGATCGACCATCGCCGTTTCACCGACATCCAGCGTGCCGGTGTATTCGATCGTGTACAGGGCTTCGTTATTGTCGCCATCTGCTGGATCTTCGGTGACGCGATCCGATCCGGTCAGGGTAAAGGCGAGCGAATCGTCATCGTTAATCGTAGTGGCGATCGCCGGAGTAACGATCGACGTGTTGCTCGTGGGCACACTGACGGTCATGTTCGCGAGTTCGATGCGATATGTTTCTGGACCTTCGGCCAAATCGTCGTTGTTGATGCGCAATGTGAAGGGAAGCGACGTCGCGTTGCCTGGCCCTACGGTAAACGTGAGTGTTGTGCCGTCCCAATCGACACCTGGCGTTGCGGCGGCGGCGGCGCCGATCGCCTGCTGAAACTCGTTGGTGTCGGCGTAGTCGATGTCCTTTGTCTCGTTCAGCGCATGTGCGACATCGACGGCGATCATGACGCCGTCGGCCAATTCACCCTGATACGAAATTGTGTATGTGGCTTCGGTATCTCCGTCGGCCGGGTTTTCGAAGACTTCGGCCGGACCCGACAGGTCGACCGTGATGCCGTCGTCGTCGAGAATTACGGTTTGCGCCAATCCGGCGCCGACGAGCACGTCGGCGGGATTCGTGATTCCTGCATTGACCAACAGGACCTGGAAGATTTCGTCGGCTTCGCCGCGGGGATCGTCGGCGACTTCCACGTCGAACGTAAGTTCCGAGAGAGCATCGGGTCCGCCAGTGAATGAAAGCCGCGTTCCGTCCCAACTGATGCCAGCGCCAGCCGGCAAAGCCGCAACGGCTGCAGAAATCGCGGCGTCGAGACGCAGGCTAAAATCTTCGGGTTCCGCTTCGTTCAAATCGTCGATCACTTCCACGCTGGCCGTAACACCGGTGGGCAACAGCGACGTATGCCGAATGGTAAACGAAGCGAGGTTGTTGTCGCCGTCTGCCGGGTCTTCGGTAACGGCGGGAATGCCGTTGGAGAGCGGAGTCGGCGCGTTCAATGCTTCGACCGAGAATACGACGGCATCGTCGTCGAGGATGGTTGTTGGCACCTGGGGCATGGAAATCGATACGGGCGCTAGCGTGCTGATCTGCGGATTCGAGATAGCGGCGCGCAGCATTTCGTCGCCTTCGGCGAGCATGTCGTTCAGCACGGGGAGTGTGAACGTGAGCGACGTCGGCTGCCCGGCTCCGCCAAAAAAGATGATGGTCGAGCCTTGGCGGGCGACGAAGTCGACGAGCGCATTGGCGTTGGCCGCCGTAACGGCCGCATCGAGGGCAGCGATGAGCGTCGTTTCGAAATCGGCTTCTTCGGCCGTGCCTTCGAATAGCAAGGCTACATCGACACTCACCGTTTCCGGCATGGGTTCGGCGTCATCGGGATCGGGATCATCGAGCGCGCCGAGATAACTGATTGTGTAGGTCGCTTCGTGCGGAGTCACCACATCGTCCGGATCTTCCGTGACTTCGATTTCGACGTCATCGGCTATTAGTTTGAAGATGATCTCGTCGTCGTCGAGAATCGTACCGTTGACCGACGGAACGTCGATGAATACCGGTGATCCGTCGCTGGTGTTTTCTTCGCTAAGTTGGATCGCGAACGTTTCAGGGCCTTCGGCGAACAGGTCGTTTCGCACGGTCCACGGGAAGGTGATGCTGGACACATTGCCTTCGCCACCCAGGAATGAAATGCGGTTGCCGTTCGTCTCGGCCGAAACTCCCGGAGGGCTCGTGTTGTTGATGTAGCTGCGCATGGCGTCGAGCAGCGACTGATTGAAGTCGCGTGTTTCGATTGCGTCGATCTTCAGATAATCGACGGCGACACTGGCCGTAACACCCGGTGTAAGCGTGCTCGTGTAGCCCACGGTGACCATGAATGTGTTGTTGTCGCCATCGGTTTCGTCCTCGGTAACTTCGGCCGGCAGCGGCGGATCGTCGGGACCGGGCGGTGTGTCGGTAAAGGGCGCCAGTTCGACGAAGAATTCGACCGATGCGAGCGTGTACTCGCGCACATAGTCGCCACCTTCGGCGCCATTCTCGTCGCCATCGAGTTCCGTCGAGTCGAGATCAATGACGCCGGAATCGGCGTTGATCGTAAATCGATAGTCTCCTTCGAGCAGCGGTCCGTCGACCAGCAGCAGCGTTAGCGTGGTGGAACCGGGAATGTAGGAAGGAATGAGCGTGATGAACTCGTCGTCGATGATGTCGTCGGGGTCGAGCATCAAGTCGGCGCCACCCCAACGAAGCGTGTAATTCGCCGCGTTCATGGCGTTTTCGACATCGAGCGGTTCGCTGAAATGCACGAGCAGCGGGCCGAACATCGACGACAGTTCGGCGGAGGCGTGGATCGCCGAAGGCGTGGTGCCGGTAACGATCAACTCTTCGGCCGGCAGGCTGCGGCCGCGGTACTCGAACGCGCCGTAATCGCCGAAGCCGTTGGCCAACTGGAAGTAAATCGAGTTGGCGTTTGTCAGCGTGCCGACGCCGTTGTAAGCGGCAATCTGATATTTGCGGCCGTCTCCGCCGGAAATGCCGACGGTCGGCGTGAGATTCGTGTTTCCTTCGTAGTAATGGAATTGGACTTCGCCATTGGGAAGCAGTACAGCGGCAAAATTCACTTCGCTGTCGTCGGCGACATTTGTTGCATTCCAGTAAATTACCGCGCGACTACTTGTGGCGCTGAAGAAAATCCCGTCGTCGGGACCATCGAGACGCAGATTCGCCCAGAGCGGTGCGATGCGCACGTTTGAGAGCAACTTGTCCGTAGTGTTGATGGGATCGCTGGCGCCGGACGGGGACAGGTCGATGTAACCATCTTCGTGAATCGTGATCTCGGAGACCAAATTTCCGTAGAGACCGAACGTGAACGGCAGTACTTGCGCCTCGCCCGGTGTAATCTCAATCATTCCGGTTGGCAGTTCGAGTCGCTCAATCGTCGACTGCCGGTAGTCGAGCAGTCCGTTGTTGGCCGTTGCTTCGTCGTCGAGACGAGAGAAGCCCTCGAGATCGAATTCGGATGTAGCGACGCCACCGGCCCGATCGATCGCCGGCGAATTTCCGAGCAGGTGGAAATCATCGTCCAGGCCGTAGTCGGTGCTATCGGCGCTGTTGTAGCCGAGGATTCCGTCGGCGCCATCGGGATCGACAAACCGGGGATTGGCTTGCGTGCTGGCGCGATCCTGATTCGAGACAACTTGCCACTGCGACAGCGCCGTGGCCGGCGAATTGTTCCAACGCCCGACTCGCGCGGCGCCCGTGACAAAGACCAGGTTTCGGTCGCTGATAACACCAGTTTGGCTATCTGGATCGAAATTAAATACGAAGCCGCTGCCATCGGTCTCCAGAATGTTGTGCTGCATTTGAACATCGACCGATTCGCCTTGAATGCGAATGGCGTTGCCGGCGTTTTGCACGACCGTGTTGTGATACAGCCGGGTGCTGGCGCCGTCGAAAGTTCCCGCGCCGCGAATAATAATTCCCTCGGTCGCGTTATCGTAAACGAGATTGCTTTCGATCAACCCGTAGAAGACGACGTTTTCGTTCGATGCTTCGGCAACGATACCGACCGGATTGCTGTAAACACGATTGGCCGTGATGATGCTTCCCTGGTCGGCCAAAATGCCCTGGATCGCGTTGTTGTAGATGCGATTGCCCGTGACA
This sequence comes from Planctomycetales bacterium, assembly GCA_020427265.1. Classification (GTDB taxonomy): domain Bacteria; phylum Planctomycetota; class Planctomycetia; order Pirellulales; family JAGQOS01; genus JAGQOS01. The sequence goes on along the minus strand of JAGQOS010000036.1, from coordinate 9,460 downwards.
ACGCCAAAATCGGCCGGCGTATCGTTTACCGTTGTGCCGGCGATGACGCCGGTCGCATTGTTGAAGATCACATTGTCTTCAGCCGTGCCGCCGACGATGGCCAGAATTCCCGCGACATCGGCATCGAGATGGCCGGATACCGTATTGCCGCGCGCGATGGAATTTTGGTTTACCACAATGCCATAGCGATCGTTGTCATACACCAGATTGTTTTCGACAAGAATCGGCTCTTGCCCAAATCCCACGGCGACGTCGATCCCGTTGTTATTGCCGAATATCTCGTTGTTGCGAATCACCACACCAGGAACACGCGCGCGAACGGCGTTGGCGCCGCCGGTAATGGTCAGCTCTTCGATCGTTACATCGCTCAAGCCTTGCGCGGTGAGGTCGAAGACAAAGTTGCCGCCACCCGTGTTACCGCGATCGATAACTGTGGCGATACCGTCACCCGTTACGCCGCGAATACGCACACCGGCATCTTCGGCATCGATGACGATATTTTCGAGCAGGCTGTAAAGTCCCGTGTCGACGAGAATCGTGTCGTTTGGTCCCAAGTCATAGGAGTTGAGAATGCCCTGGATCGAGGCCTTGGGGAAGTTGGGATCAAGACCATGGTTCGTGGGGCTGCCAATGGCGTTTGTGAAAACGTCGCCGGCAATCGAGTTATCGTTTACGTAATAGAAATTGGAATTGATGGTGATCTGAAACGCTTCATCGCTCTCGTCGACGAGTGTGGCGTTATTGAGGTGTGTAATTCTTACGAGGCGATCGAACGTGTCCGGACGCGAGATTTCGACGCTGTCGGGAATGAACCAATTGAACAGCCCGTCGTTCGGCGTGTTCGAGGAAATCGTCCTCAAGAAAACGTCGTTCCCCGGGTCGTCGTCTCCGAGCGTGTCGAAAAGCTCGATCTTGACATTGCCGGCCGCTCCTACGGTGTCGGAAATCCAACGAATGGGAACCGATTGTTCCAGGAAGAAAGTGGCTTGCGTGTCGGGATTCGTAACGATCAAAAACTCGCTGGGCGAATGCGACGCCAGTTCGGTATTGCCGAACGCGCCCAAGTTGACGAATCCGCCGTTCGGATCCAACTCGAGCAGCATTTGTCCATCTGCCAACGGCGCTCCGCGGTCGATCGCGCCGGAGCGTTCGCTTTCCAGGTCGGTTGTGACCAGGTCGTTAGGAAGAAATACCGGCAAGCCAGTCGCCACATCGATTACCGGCGCCGGCGACCCGGTATATCGCCCGGCATCAGTGCGCAAATGGAAATCGTCGTCGCGTCCGTCGCTCGTGGCGTCCTGGAAGCCGAGGATGTTGTCGGGACCGTCGATGTCGACAAAGCTTGGGTCGGCCGTAATGCTTTGATCATCGAGGAACAACGTGTTCCGCCAGCCGAGTAGCGAATCGAAGTTGAAACCGAACGCCTCGCCGAACTGCGAGCCACCTTCGACGCGGAATAGATTGAAATCGCTTTGCAGACCGCTGGCGCTGCCGAGCGGATTGTCGATATTGCCTTCCTGAACAGAAATCAGGAAATCGCCTTGTCCCACAACGATATTGTTTTTCAATTCGACGCCTTCAGAACTGGTAAGAACCACCAGTTCCTGGTCGGGTTCTTCTCCGACCAATTCGCTTTCGCCCTGAATGCGGATAGCATTTCCGGTCGTTTGGTAGACCGTGTTGTTGAAGATTCTCGCGTGCAGCACACCGAAGCCGACGACTTCGGCGATGGCGGCGTCATCGATCAAAATGCCAGTTTCCTCGTTGGCGTAGACCAGGTTGTTTTCGATCAGTCCGTAGAACCCGCCGTTGGAGGTCTGGTCCGTTCCGCGAATACCAATGCGATTCGAGTAGACGACGTTTTCGCGAATCTCGCTGTGACGATCCGCGGAAATACCAATGTCGTTGTCGTAAAGTCGATTGCCGATCGCGATGCCGTAGTTCGTGTCATCGGCGACCGTGATTGTGCCGGACAGCACGCCGATCGTATTTCCGAAGAGCACGTTGTTTTGGGCCACGCCGCCCGACGACACAAAGACGCCATAGGAACCCGCGTTCGTAGCGCCCGTTACTGTGTTCAGTTCGACAATCGTATTGCCGAAACCGACGATGCCGCCACCTCGGCCGGGTTGCTGGATCTGGTTGTTTCGTACCGTGCTCAAGGCGCCCTGCATGCTATTGAGCGACAGGATGGCGACGCGGTTGTCGACCATTTTGTTGTTTTCCATGAGCAAGTCGCCGGAACTGAAACGCACGCCGGCGTCGCTGTTCATGAAGACATTGTCTTGGATGGTCCAGGAATTATTTCCGCTCCCGACAAACACGGCGTTGCGAGTGAAACCTTCCAGCCAACTATTGCGGATTTCAATGTTGTGATTGCCCGTGTTGTTCGCCGCGACAATACCTTGTTGTCCGCCGCGGAGCAGCACGCTATCGATCACAATTCCGTCGCTACCCAGACCTTCGAAGTCAAAGACGTTGGCGTTGTTTCCTGTGTTGGCGCGATCAAAGATCGTCTTCGGCGGATCAACGCCGGGAGTGTCGCCCGCTACTCCGAGTATGGTGATGCCCGTGTCGTCGCCGGTTACGGTAATATTCGTTGGCAACACATAGGTTCCCGAATCGACATAAACAATGTCGCCGGGGCTCAAATCGTAGCGACCCAGCAAGGCTTGTAGCGAAGCCATGGGACTCGACGGATCGAGACCACTGTTGGCATTGCTTCCCGTTGCCGTTGTATGGATGTCGTCGCCGTCGAGGACACCGTCGTTGATGTAGTATTCGAAAACGCGCTCGCGAATTGCGAAGTCGGCGTCGCTCGTATCCATGGCCATCTTGTTGGCCTGGTCCAACGGATCTGCCTGCGTGATCTTCAGTCGCAGATTGTTGCTAATCAACGATGCGTCGTCGGGAATGGTCCAAGTAAACTCGCCATCGAGAATCCCGTACGGATCTTCCAGGTCATCCGGATTGACAATGTCGGGCACAATGTAAACGGGCGAGGGGAATGAGTTTCCGTTGATCAGCAGTTCAAACGTTAGATTGCCGTTGACGCTAGCGTCGTTGGGATCGTTGATGGACACGTCGCCATCGTTGCGAAACCGCACGGACATCCGTTGTCCGATCGGGAAAATTTCGCCGCCGTTGGGCGAGAGGACGGTGACAAAGGGCTCGACACTCTTCGAAGCAAACTCGGTTCCGCCGTAGCGGCCCAAATTGATGTACCCGCCGTTGGGCGTTGGTTCGTCGCGCACGCGGATCACCATGCCGTTGGCGTCGCGCTCGGTAAACGACGGATCGCCCAAATCGATTGCAGGTGACGAAACGCCATCGACTGCGGGCGCCTCCGTGCCGTCGTTCAGATATCGCCCGACCGTGCTGCGCAGGTGGAAGTCATCTTCCAGGTTGCCCATGGCGTCGATGCCTGTCGAAACGCCATCGACAAAACCCAAGACATTGTCTGCACCGTCGGGGTCGACAAAGCGAGGGTCTCCCGCGTTGCTCGATACGTCGGTCAGCAGCAGGTTAAACCAATCGGCGAGCGTCGCCGCGGTGAAGTTGCCGAAACGGCCGACCTGGCCCGTGCCGCTGGTTTGGAAGAAATTGAAGTCGCTGGCCAAGCCGATGTGGCTGCCGTCCTGAATCGAAATCGCGAACCCTTCGCCGACCGTGAAGATGTTGTTGCGAATGTCGACGCCTTCGGAACTGCTGAGAATATTGAGCGTCTGGTCGGGTTCTTCGCCAATAAGCTCCGAATCGCCTTCGATCACCAAACCATTGCCGATGGGTTGGTAGATTGTGTTGTTATACACGCGGGTATGCAGCTCGACGTTCTCATTGTCGACTTGCACAGTAACGACGTCGCCATTGTGGACGACGATGGCAGACTCTGTATTCGCGTAGACCAGATTGTTTTCAATGAGACCGTGAAATCCAGCGTCGTCCGAAACGTCTTCGCCGCTAATGCCAATTCGATTGGAATAGATAGCGTTCTCGCGGATAATGCTTCCCCGGTCCGCCTGGATTCCCATGTCGTTGTTGTAAATGATATTGCCAACGGCGATGCCGAAATTCGTTTCATCGGTTCCCAGGATCGAACCCAGCAAAAGCCCCCGCGTGTTGTCGAACAATACGTTTCCGCGCACTTCCGCGCCGGCATTGACGAGCATTCCCCAACTGCCGCTTCCTAAATAGCCCGACACCGTGTTGCCTTCGGCAAGCACGTTCCCTTCCACCGCGATGCCGCCACCGCGGGGCGTGTCTTGCGTTACCACATTATTCCGAACGAGCGTTTGCGGCATCAGCGGATCGAAACCGAGCGCTTGCACGGCGAGCCTGGCGTTGATGATTTCGTTGCCCTCGACCAGGTCGCCGCCACCTTGGATGCGCAGGCCGGCATCTACGTTGTCAAACAGATTGCCCGTGATGATCGCCTGCGAGTTACCCGACATCAGGTTGATTGCATCGCGACTGATCGCTGAGAACTTGTTGTCGCGAATCACCAGGTTGTCGCTTTGCGACGTGTTGCTGGCGTAGACGCCTCGGTACGCGTTCGTGATGCCAAGTCCTTCGAGCGTGAAGCCTTGATCGCCGAGCCCCACGAATTCAAACGCGTAATCCCCTACGTCGGTGCCGCCGCGATCGAGAGTTACCAGATCGCGTCCCGCTCCGACAATTGCAGCGCCGCCGTCGTCGCCGGTGACTAGGATGTTCAGCACGAGCGGATAGTCGCCGGTGTTCACCAGGATTCGATCGCCGTCCTGAAGATCATACGAGCCAAGGATCGACCGGATCGACGGACGCGGGCTGTCGGGCGCCAGGCCCGTATTGGCGCCGCTGCCTACGGCCATCATCTCCGTTTCGCCAGGAAAGAGTATGTCGCCGGCCGTAGAAGCGTCGTTGACATAATACGTGTCGACCGGCGGAATAATCCGGAACGGAGCGTCGCTCGTGTCGGTCAGCGTAGCGTCGTTCAAATGCGTAATGCGAATCGTTAAATTTGTGCTGATGGGCGCGTCGGCGGGAACCATCCATTCGAACTCGCCGGTGGAATTGGGAGTCGACGCGGAGATCACTCGTTCCACGACGCCGCCGTCAAGTAATTCGATTCGCACATTGCCCAGTGCGCCGGGCCGATCGGAAATCCAGCGAATCGTCGCGACTTGGTCTACGATTAAGAATTCACCGCCGTTGGGGCTGAGCACCTGCATGAACTCAGCGGCGCTCTTCGAAGCTTGAGTCGTGTTGCCGTACGCACCCAGGTTGCGATATCCGCCGTTATTCTCTGGTTCGATCAGTGGCGTACGCAACGCCGGGTCGGCGCGATCGATCGCCGGCGATGAAGCCGCATCGAATAATTCCGTTGTTGGTAGGAACACGACGGACTTCGTCGCCTGATCAGCATAGGGCGCCAGCGCGCCGGTGAAACGCCCGAACTGGCTGCGCAAATGGAAGTCATCGTCGCGCCCATCACTCGAGCCAGCGACAAAACCGAGCGAATTATCAGCGCCGTCGGGATCCACAAACAACGGGTCGGTGGCGAAACTGTTGGCGTCGGTAAAGATTACGTTTTTGACATCCTGCAGTGTGGGAAGGTCGAAGGTATTGATGCGGCCCGCCGTGCCGCCCGGTGTAACGTGGAACAGATTGAAGTCGCTCGTAAACTGTTGCGTGTTCGTGGCGTCAACCGCCAAGCCATGGCCGCCGGAAATCGAGAAAATGTTGCTATTGATCTCGACATCGACAGACGCTTCGCCGATCCGCAGAGCATCGCCTTCCGTGTTGTAAAACGTGTTGTTGATGACCCGTGCATGCAGACCGTCTGTCAGCCTTGCGTCGCTAATGTCGATGCCGGTCTCGGTGTTCGCATAGACAATGTTGTTCTCCACCACGCCGTTGAACGTGCCGCCGCTCTGCGCCGCGCCGCGGATGCCGATGCGGTTGTTGTAGACGATGTTTTGTTCGACCACGCTGACACGGTCCGCCTGGACGCCGACGTCATTGTCGTAGATGCGATTGGCCCGGGCGATACCGATGTCGGTCGCGTCGACGCCCACGAGAGAACCGAGCAACATGCCCGTTTCGTTGGAAAAGATGACGTTGTTCAACACCAGCGCCGAATCCGTGGCTTGAATGCCGACACCGCCGGATTCCTGTTGATTGAACACGGTATTCTCGACGACCACAACGTCGTTAATGGCGGCGACGCCGTAGGCCGTGTTGTCGTGCACATAGTTGTCTGAGAATACAGACGTCGTGCCTGCAGTTAATACGACGTCGGAAACCTCGAATCCCAGGCGGTTATTGAAAATTTCGTTGCCCGTGATCTGGCTTGCATTGCCGCGGAGACGGGCGCCGACATCGTTGTCGTGAAAGAGGCTGTCCTCGACGATGGCCAGGTCGTTGCCAACTTCGAGGCGGATGCCGGATAGTCGATTGCCAAAGAATTCGCTATTGCGGACCGTAAGCCCATCGCTGTTGGAACCGCTGCCGGCAAATATCGAATGCTCCGCGCCCGTCATCCGCAGATCCGAAAAGGTCACGCCGCCGCCGCCGAGCCCGACAAGCTCGAAGACATAGCTACCCGTACTCGTGTTGCCTCGATTGAGTGTTGTCTCGTGAGCCGGATCGACGGCGCCTTGAATCGTAACGCCTGCATCGGCCGCGGTGATGACCGTATTTCCCGAAAGCATATACGTTCCGGTATCGACGAGAATCGTATCTCCGGCCCCCAACTCGTAAAGCGCGAGTACCGTGCGAATTGATGAGAGTGGGCTATTCGGAGTCAATCCGTGATTCGTAATCGAGCCAATCGCTCCCGGCGTGTATTCATCGTTATCGTTGAGGCTGTCGTCGACATAAAACATCGTCGTCGGCGCTAAGATCTCGAAATTACCCACGCTCGAGTCCGTCAACGCTCCGTTGGATGCGTGGGTAATGCGTATTTGATAGTCGGCGCCGGGGGTCGTCCCGGCCGGAATCATCCAGGTGAATAAGCCGTTGTTGGCCACCCCCGAAGCGATCGTGCTGACCGGGGCGCCGCCCTTGAGGAGTTGGATATTGACGTTCCCCAAAGCGCCAGACAGCGCGGAGATCCAACGGATCTGAACGGCTCGGTTCGCCGCGAAGACCTCGCCGCCATCGGGCGACAGCAAATTCATGAACTGTGTCGCGCTGCGCGAGGCTTGCGACGTGTTGCCGTAGGCGCCCAAGTTCCGGTAGCCGCCGTTGGGAGTTGGCTCATTAGCAAATGTGGCGGTCGGACCGGCGCGGTCGATCGCCGGCGAGGAAGCCGCGTCGTTCGCTGTACCTGTTGTCAGGAACTCGGGCAGTCCGGAAACAGCGTTTAGAATCGGTGCGAACGATCCGGTCGAGCGCCCGCTTGCGCTGCTTACATGGAAGTCGTCGTCAAAACCGAAACTGGCGCCGTTGTAGCCGAGTACGTTGTCAGCGCCGTCGATATCTGCAAAAAGTGGATCCGCCTGGAAACTGTTGAAGTCGGCGATGGCCGTATTGCGCCAAGCCGTCAGGGAATTGAAAGTCGCGCCGCCTAAGCTGCCAATCTGCCCGCCACCCGTTGACTGCAAAACATTGTAATCGCTCGTGAAACCAACCTCGCTGCCCGACTCGACAAAGAGATCGAAACCCGATGTGACCCACAAGATGTTGTTACGCACATCCACATCGCGCGACGTTGCGACGATGTTGTTTTGAGCATTCCGGCGACCCTGGAAATGGATGGCATCGCCGGCCGTCTGGTAGACCGTATTATTAATGATTTGAGGGCGCTTGTTCGAGGCGTTTGTGCCGCCTTCCTGCACGACGATGCCGTGCGTGGCGTTCGCATAGACTACGTTGCCCTGAATCGTGCCGGCAAACGGTGTTCCCGCTGTGAACGCTTCGCCCCGAATGCCTACGCCGTTGGAGTAGACGACGTTGCGCAGTACATCTGCAGCCTGGTCGGCGCGGATGCCGATCGACGAGTTGTTGTAGACCCGATTTTCGATGACCAAATTATTGCTGTCCGCCGTCGTGGAAACCGACGGCGAGCCGGCGTCGATGCCGATCACGTTCGTATGGACGACGTTGTGGCGAATCTCAGCGCCCAAAAGGCCGAAAATACCGACGCCGCCGGCATCGGTTGCCCCCGAAACTGTATTTTCGTACGCCAGCACATTATCGTTCGCAATGATGCCGCGCATTGTGTTGTCGCGCACGATATTGCGGAAGATCTCCGTCTGTGTCGACGCGTCGCCGGCGGCCGCGTCGATACCGGTCATGTGCTTGGAGATGACGTTGTCGTGTATGCTCACTCCCGACCCGCGCACAAAGATACCGGTGCGCACGCCCATCGTATTGTTGTCGTGAATGACGTTGTTATGAATCTCAGCGCCGTCTTGGAAGGCATTCAGGCGGATGCCACCAGCCGAGTTGTTGAGAATCTCATTGTTCGAGATGACAATGTTATCGCTGCTGGCCGCGTTATTCGCAGCCGTGGAAAAGATGCCGTATTCGCCGCCGCGGATTTGTAGATGGTCAATTTTCGCGCCGTCAGCGCCCAACTGGCTGAGTTCGAAAACATATTCGCCGGTCTTATTCGTTCCCATCCGGTCGATGACAGCCACATGTCCCGCTTCAACGGGACCGCGGATCTCCACACCTGCATCGTTGGCCGAGATGACGATGTTCTCAGCGCGCGCATACGTGCCCGAATCGACCAGGATGGTATCGCCGACGCCCAAGTCGTAGCGTTCGAGTACAGCATGGATCGACGCCATCGGCCGCGTTGGCGCCAAGCCGTCGTTCGCATCGTTGCCGCTGGCCGTTGCGTATTCGTCGTCGACCGTGAACGCGTCGTTAACATAGTAGTCAGCCAGCAGCACTCGTTCTTCGAGCGGTTCCGAAGCGGGACGCCGTTCAGTCGACGCGTCTCCTCCAGTTCGCCTGGCTGCTTTCTTTCTCCATTTCTTCCCTGTTTCCGAAAATGGCTTGGTCCAGGGCTTACGTGGAATTCGCATGATGCTTTATCCGTAATCTATCGATGAAGAGAGTGCGAAGTATGGGCGCAGTGATGTCAATCAAGGAGTGCGATACAATTCGGCCACATTGGGCATACGGCGGAGCGCAACGATTGCGCAAGATGAGCCCTCAAACTCCGCACGCACCGCAGTGTCGTTCAGCGTCACTTCCCGTTCCTAGTTTTTCCGGCAAATGAAGCACGCTACGACGCCCCTGCAGTCGTAGTGTGTTCATGGTTCATAATACTCAACGAGTCAGGGTAGGAACAAGGATTTGCCAAGATTCGTAAGCACTTATACTCAACGAGTCAGGGTAGGAACAAGGATTTGCCAAGATTCGTAAGCACTTTGCGCATCAGACGTTTACGAGAAGTCGAAAACCTCGCTGTTGCCGGAATCTCGGCACGCCTGAAAGGCATCGAGACGCGTTGATAGGTTCGATT
>JAGQOS010000369.1 GCA_020427265.1 Planctomycetales bacterium | reverse complement strand
ACCTGAGAGCCACGATCTTCGATCGGCCTGAAGTGTTGAAGGTGGCGGAAGAATTTGCGCGTGATTATCAAGTTGCCGATCGAGTCGAATTGATCGCCGGCGACATGTTTCTCGACGCCTTCCCCAGCGACGCCGATGTCTGCTTGCTGTCAAACATTTTGCACGACTGGGATGTTTCCGAGTGCCGCCAACTCATCGCGCGGTGTGCTGCGGCTTTGCCGCCTGGCGGACAACTTCTCGTCCACGATGTGTTTCTCAACGACTCGATGGACGGACCGTTGCCAATCGCGCTTTATTCGGCCTCGCTCTTCTCGCTAACCGAAGGCCGCGCCTACAGCGGCGCGGAATATCGCGAATGGCTAACAAGCGCCGGTCTGCAGTCCGGCGAAATCGTGCCCACGCTGGTTCATTGCGGTGTTTTGCCGGCCCTCAAGCCGTAAGCATCGTCCGCAGTCACACGAGTGTTTCCGGCTCACCTAGATATAACTTGTGTCGGCACGTCCGCGCAAGATACAATCGCCTTGTGTCGCTACTACACGTGTGGAGGTTTGACGCATGGCCAGAGTTCTTGCAAGGCGATCTTTCCTGCGCGAATCGGGGATCGCTTTGGCATTGCCGTTGCTCGACGCGATGCAACCGGCCTTCGGCGCGGACAAGGAACCGGTCACGCCACGACGACTGGTCGCAATCGAAACGAACATGGGCATCTTGCCGCAGTTCTTCTTTCCGGAAGCTGCCGGCGGAAACTATGAACTGAGTCCCTACCTGCAACAACTCGCGATGCATCGCGAGCGGATGACGGTGTTTTCGGGCGTTAGTCTGCCGGGTGTCGACGGCGCGCATGCCGCTGAGAAGTGTTTTCTGACAGGAACTCCGCACCCGACCCGTGGCGGGTTCAAGAACGGCATATCTCTCGACCAGTTCGCGGCGGATCACGTTGGCAGTCAGACACGCTTTCCATCGCTCGCGTTGGCGATGAGTAACGAAAATCCAACGCTCAGTTTCACGCGCAGCGGCGCGCCCATTCCGGCTGAAAAGAGTCCGCGACAATTGTTCGAGCGTCTGTTTTTGCAGGGCGATCCTCGCGAGGTAGCTGCAACGGTCATGCATTTGCAGGACGGGCGCAGCATGCTCGATTTCCTTGGCGAGCAAACATCGAAATTGCAACGTTCGCTGCCGGCTGAGGATCGCCGCCGCATGGACCAGTATTTATCGTCGGTTCGCGAACTGGAACGCCGCATGCAAGCCGCCGAAGCGTGGCAGCATCGCCCCAAGCCCACGGTCGAGGCAAAAGCGCCGGAGGAAAACAACGATCGAAACGCCTTCGTCGAACGATCGGCAACGATGTTCGACATGATCAAACTGGCGATTGAAACGGATTCGACTCGCATTGTCTCGCTCTTTATCGACACGACAGTGATCCACAACATCACGCATCATGGGTTTCGCCCGGAAACGATCGCCGAATTAAAAGGCCATGAAATGCGACAGTTCGATGCCTTGAATGGGTTGCTCACGGCGCTGGCCGATACCGCGGAATCGGGTGAGTCGCTGCTTGATCGCACAATGGTCCTGTACGGCACATGCATGGGTAGTGCGAATTCGCATTCCAACGTGAATTTGCCCGTACTGTTGGCCGGAGGCGGCTTCCGCCACGGTCAGCATCTGGCCTTCGACCAGGAAAACAATTACCCACTGTCCAACCTCTATCTGTCGATGCTGCATCGTCTGGGGATCGAAGCGAATTCTTTTTCCACTTCGACGGGAACGATGCGGGGGTTGGAGTTGCTCGGATGACAAGATTGGTTTCCGTGCGTCAACGTGTCGCGGTGACATGCCTGGTATTGTTTGTCGCGTATGCTGCATACGCCGGCGAAAGCACGTCGTTTTTCGAAGCGCATTGTTTCGATTGTCACAATTCCGAAACCCGCGAGAGCGGCCTCAATCTGACCGCATTGGGCGAAGACCCTGCCGACGCCGAGACGTTCGCGCTGTGGGTGAAAGTCCACGACCGATTGAAGTCCGGCGAAATGCCGCCGCCATCGGAAATACGCCCGCCGGCACAGGAATTGAAGGCGACGATCGAATCCATTCATAAGTCGCTGATTGCTTACGAGCAGTCGGAGCGTGCACGCAGCATCACGCCTGCCGTTCGGCGCATGACACGAGCCGAATATGAGAACACGATACGCGATCTATTCGACATGCCCGGCCTGCAATTGCGCGATCGCTTGCCTGCCGATGGTTCCTCCCACGGGTTCGACAAGCATCTCGATGCGTTGAGCATCTCACACGTCAATATGGCCAAGTACCTCGAAGCGGCCGACTACGTCCTCGACTTTGCAATTGCTTCGCAACCGAAAGCGCCGGTGTCTCGAATCGAGCACGTGTCGCTGGCGAGTCAGTATTACGTGCGACTGTTGATCGCCGGCAATGGAGGCGCGGTTTTCCTCAAGAACAAACAACCCGACTGGGATTTTCCGCCGACGAGCGAGCATCAGCATATCGACCAGGGCGCCCACGAGCGGCTTGGCATGTACGATCGCGAAAGTAGCGTCGGCATCTTTCGACACGAAGACGAATCGTTTCGGCCATGGTTTCAGGGTTTCGCCGCGATTTATCCGGGACAATATCGCGTGCGCACTTCTCTGTGGAGCTACACCTGGGACAAAGGCCAGGTGTTGCCCGCGCGCGGCACAGAAGCGGTGCGGCTTTCGGTCGTTCAGTTACAGGGAAACGGCCGCGGACAAGATCATCCGAGCTATGTGCTCGGATATTTTGACGCACCGTCGCTCGAAACGGAGTCGCATGAGTTCGTGCAATGGCTGAATCCTGGCGAGTCGATCGGCTATAACGTTTCGTCTCTCGCGCCGGTCCACATCTATCATCAGTACAAACGCAATGTGATGTCGTTTACCGGGCCGGGGATTGCCTGCGACGGCATGGAGATCGAGGGGCCGATTCATGACACGTGGCCGCCGCGCGCCCATCGGTTGCTGTTCGGCGAACTGCCTATGGTCGAATTTGACCCGCACGGCAACGATGTCCGTTTTCCTCAACGTGATCGGCCTCGACAGTCGATGATTGGCGCGGCAAATCGCGCCGATGATTTTTCTGGCAACTGGACGATCAACAGCGAGTCTCCGCTAGCAGATGCACGCGGGTTGCTGTCGGCATTCTTGCTACAAGCCTTTCGTCGTCCTGTAGATGACGCCACAATTAATGGTTATGTCGCGCTCGTTGCTCACCGGCTCGATGAGGGTGAGTGTTTCGAGTTGGCCATGCGGCACGCATATCGGGCGGCACTCTGCGCGCCGGAGTTCCTTTACCATTGGACACCTGCCACTCAGATTGGCGAACCAGCCGATTCGTACATGCTAGCGAATCGTCTCGCCTATTTCCTTTGGAACTCGGGGCCAGATTCACGTCTACGAGAGCTTGCCGCCAACGGCACAATTCGTCAGCCCGAAGTGCTTCGCGCAGAAGTTGAGCGGATGTTGGCCGATGGGAAGTCACAACGGTTTATTCAGGATTTCCTCGGGCAGTGGTTGCGGCTCCGAGAAATCGCGTCGACCGATCCAGACAAGAAACTCTATCCCGAATTCTCGACGTATCTGCAGGACTCGATGGTCATGGAGAGCGAAGCCTATTTTCGCGAAATGATCGAAGAAGACCTCGACGCGTCGTACCTGATCGACGCCGATTTTGCGATGCTCAATGAGAAACTCGCCTCGCACTACGGAATTCCCGATGTCAGCGGATCACAAATTCGTCGTGTCGCCTTGCCGGAAGACAGCCGGCGCGGAGGATTCTTGACCCAGGCGGCAATCTTGAAGATCACCGCCAACGGCACAACCACGTCGCCAGTGCCGCGCGGCGCTTTCGTCATGGATCGCTTGCTGGGCCAGCCGCCGGATCCCCCGCCGGCGAATGTGCCTGCGATTGAACCCGATGTGCGCGGCGCGAAGACAATTCGCGAACAACTCGACAAGCACCGCCACGATCCCACCTGCGCATCGTGCCACGCCAAGATCGATCCACCGGGATTCGCGCTGGAGTCTTTCGACGTGATCGGTGGTTACCGGACGCGTTATCGCTCGATTGGCGACGGTGACAATCCGGAACGCGGCGCCATCGATCCTTTCATTCATATCGGATTCCGACTTGGCCCCGAGGTGGATTGTTCGGGTTCGCTTCCCAGCGGCGCGAATTTCTCCGACGTGCGAGAGTTCAAGAAGCAAGTTGCTGCCGATATAGATCGACTCTCGTCCAATCTATTGCGACGGCTGATCGTTTACAGCACAGGGCGAGAAGCTTCCTTCGGCGATCGAGAGACGATCGCAGAGATTGTCCAGCGCACAAGCGAGCAGCACGGCGGAGTTCGTACGCTCATTCATGAATTCGTGCAGAGCGAACTCTTTCAAACGAGATAACACATATGGTCTTCATGTCTTCTATTTTCACATCGCGAATCACGGTCGTTCGGTTGCGCAACATTTTCATCATTGCTGCGCGCTCGTGCACGTGCCTGCTGCTCTTTGCCGCAATGCGCCAGGCGTCGTGTGCCGAAGCGCCCGCGAACATGCCATCTCATACATTTCGCATCGTCGGACTCTTTGCCGAGGATCGCGTCGTTGATCTGAAGGCCGTTTTCGAACAGGCAGAGACGCTACGCGACATACGACTAGTCAGCATCGACTTTGAACGCGCTGAAGCGGTTTTCGTATTCGACGCTACGGTGGCATTTCCCCAAGCAACCGAGCAGCAAGTGGTCGAACAGTTCGACCAGCGATTACGCCAGGCGACGCGCGGCACATTTGGCATTCGCCCACAATGCACGATCGCTCGCGACAAACTCGAACATGTGGAGATTGGCGTCGTGGGCCTGGATTGCCGAGGATGCAGCTATGCCGCTTACCTTGCAATCTGCGATCTCGTCGGCGTCGAACAAGCAACAGCGAGCTTCAAGCAGGGCTTGGTCACCGCTTGGATCGATCCCATGCGCATCGATCGCGAGAAGCTGGAAGAAGCGCTCCAGGAGAAGAACGTCGAACTCGCGACACCCTAATTGCGCGGCCCAATTCCGGCATTTATGGCATAAATTGCACGGCGAGCAAGAAATTGTGCCAACGACGTGTTTTTTTTCGCAAGACGGAGGCTTTGGCGGACACTCTCTTATGTTGGGGTCCGGGAGTTGCCCCCAACAGACTTGCAATACTTACTAAAGATTCGAGATGCGCGAGTCGGCCT
>JAGQOS010000368.1 GCA_020427265.1 Planctomycetales bacterium | reverse complement strand
TACCAATCCTTCGACGTGTCGGGATGGCAGAAAAACTCGATCTCCATCTGCTCGAATTCGCGCGAGCGGAATGTGAAGTTGCGCGGCGTGATTTCGTTGCGAAAACTCTTGCCTGTTTGAGCGATGCCGAAGGGAATTTTAACGCGCGTCGAATCAAGCACGTTTTTGAAATTGACGAAAATGCCCTGGGCCGTTTCGGGACGGAGGAAGGCTTTGTTTTTTGCGTCGAGCAAAGCGCCAACATTCGTTTCGAACATCAAATTAAAATCGCGGGGTTCGGTCAAATCGCCACCGCATTCGGGGCACGGCGTACAGAGTCCCGTGGCGTTTAGTTGTTCGGTCGCCAAGTAGCGGAGCAAGTCAGTGACACCAAGCGGACGCTCCGGCTGCGACTGCTCGTGCTCCGCCAGCCACGAGAGTGTCACTTCTGTATTTCGGACTAGGGCCAAACCGGGAGCCAAACGTTTGCCCTTTTTTCTCGCCCACCGCATTAACTGCTGCGAATCGACGACTGCCAAGTCGTCTGTCAGTGCCAAACCGCATTCTTTTCCTAGCGACGTAACCCATTCGCTTTCGCGCAGCATCTCCCAAACATGGTCTGCTCGAAACAACTTCTTGCACTGACGACATGTCTGCATTTTATCTGCAAACAAGTCGTAATGTCCCGATACCTTCCACACCTGCGGGTGCATGATGATCGTGCAATCTAACCCGGTCATTTCATACGTGCTCGGCGCGCCGCTGGCCACGGAAAGCTCGTCGTGCGCCGTAACCATATCGCGCCACCAGGCTTCCTTAATGTTGCGTTTCAGTTCCACGCCCAAGGGGCCGTAGTCCCAGAATCCGTTCAGTCCTCCGTAAATTTCGCTCGATTGGAATAAGAAGCCGCGCCGGCGGCAGAGCGAAACGAGTTTTTCCATTTCCATGGTCTAGTCGCAATCCGATTGAGATTTTGGTTGTTAAGGGGCTCTTGATACTAGGAAACGCTCAGCCGTGGCAGTCTACTCCAAGCCGCCGGTGAGCGCCTACGGCAGACCGATGCGCCAGTTTTGCAGGTCTAATTCGGGCACAATGGCGAGCGAATCGATGCGCGACGCGAGTGTCAGATCGTCGCCATGGCCAATTTGCAACAGATTCCGTCCGCCGCGCGTCGCGCGAAACTCGGCGGCCAGATGATCGCTGACCGATTTTCCCGCGCCCACGGCCCGGGCCACAATATTTCGCCAGCCGGCGATCGCAATTTGGGCCGAATCGTTCAACTCGATGCCCTCGTCGTGGCGGCTCAACTGATACGCAATCGCCCCGGCCAGCAAGACATCCTCGCGCGTCACTTCACCGGCCGTACCGGCACAAAGCAGTTGAATGTTGAGAGTCTCCCCCAAGGACTCGCACACGGCCGCCAGGTTCACGGCCGCGCCGATCAACACTCGATAGGCCTCGCGGCAACGCTCGAGGGCCTTCGTGCCATTCGTCGTGGTGAACAGCACGCTGCGGCCGCCGACGCTCTCCGGTGTATATTCAGCCGGGCTGTTGCCTAGGTCGAAGAGATCGATCATCACGCCGCCCCGCTCGCCACCCAGTACGTAGCTCTCGCGCGGTAGCGACTCGCTGTGCCGCCGTGTCGCATCGACATCGCGAAACGGCACGACTTCCTTCGCGCCGGCGGCAAGCGCCTGCGCAATGGTCGTGCTGGCGCGCAACACGTCGATCACCACCACGGTCGCCCCGCGCAGAGACTCCGAGGCGACTAACTCGGGGAGGAAATGTACTTCAATCTTGCGTGTCATTCCACCAGTTTACGATTCCAGGGTCGATTGGGGAATGGCCGTGGCGTCGTTCCCCTCGGGAACGATCAAACGTACAATGCGGCTTATGACTTCGTCGTCCCTAACCCAGTTTGTCAAGCAGCTCAGCCGCGAGGGCTTGCTGCTGCGCGTTGGCGAACCGGTGCAGGCGGATCTCGAGTTGGCGGAAATTGCCCGTCAATTAGCGGCCCGGCACGACGGGGCCGTCTTGTTCGAGCAAGTCGCAGATAGCGAGTTGCCCGTACTCGCCAATGCACTCGCGAGCGAGGCAACGATAGTCCGTCTTTTAGGAGTTGGCTCCTACGACGAATTTGCCGCTCGCTTTGAAATGCTCGACACGCACCGACAGCGTCGTGGCTGGATCGAGCGGTTGAAGTCGGCGCCGCCAGTGGAATCGCTGCTCGAACAGTTCGCACCGAAGTCCGTGAAAGTGGGCGCTTGCCAGCAAGTTGTGCTGTTGGGTCGCGACGTGAATCTCCATCGGCTTCCGATTCCGCGCGCCTGGCCAGCCGAATCGAGGCGAGCCATCCACGGCGCACGCCTTGTTTATGCCCGACCGCGCGGCGGCGGCCGCGCCGAAACCAATGCGGTGGGAATCGTCGCTAGCGAAAATCAGCTAGCGTTGGTCGACAGCGCCGAGCAACACATCTTCGCTGCGCTGCGCGCGGCCGGTGAACGTGGCGAGCGCTTGCCGGTTGCTGTCGTGCTCGGTGGGGATCCCCTGGCGAATGTATTGGCTCGTTTGGCCGAGTTTCACGTATTCGGCGATCTCGACATTGAATCCTTATGCGGCTTGTTGCGCGAGACGCCCCAGGAGTTGGTTGCGGGACGAACGCAACCCGTCGAAGTTCCGGCCGAGGCGGAATTGGTTCTCGAAGGGGTTGTGGACCCCGACACGCCGGCGGTCGCCTCCGGCGTCTTCGCCGCAGCCTCGGGGCACTATCACGAACGCGTCGAATGCCCCGTGATGCAGGTGACAGCGATCACGCGGCGAAAAGATGCGATCTTCCCCTATGTCGGCGGCGACGGCCGCAGCCACGAGGCCGCGGCGCTGCGCGAATTGGCGGCGCGCATGCTGTTGGCCGACCTAAAACGAACGACGCCGGAAATCGTCGATCTGGCATTTTTGCCACGGGCCGGTCACAATCAAGGCTTGGTCGTGGCGATCGACAAGAGCTACGCCGGCCAGGGGCGGAAAGTTGCCGGCGCGGTTTGGGCCCACGACGGCTTGATGCGCGTGGGCATGATCACGGTTGTCGATCGCCATGTGCCGGTGCGCGACACGAAGGAGGTTATGTTTTGCGTGGCGGCGAATGTGCGGCCCGCCGGCGACCTGTTTCGTCAGCAAGGGCCGAGCGACCCGCTCTCCGGCTGCGGGCTGGAGAAGTGGGGTTTGGACGCCACGGCCAAGTGGCCGGGCGAGGCGCAGATCGCCTGGCCGCAGGAATTGTCGGCTGATCGCCGCGTGCAACGCGAGATTGCCGCGCGGTGGGGAGCCTTGGGGTTGCCACCGGTGGGCGAATAGTCGGTTAAGCGGCGGCCGCAAGTTGCGGTTCGCAATTGGTTGAACAATCAGCGAGAGAACACGTTTTACGATGACGGACACGGCTGCCATCGCCGAAGAGACACCGCCGACGGTCGACAAGTCACCCGAGCGCGTGCGCGAAATGTTTGGTCAGATTGCGCCGCGCTACGACTTGCTCAATCATCTGCTGTCGTTGAATATCGATCGATACTGGCGTTGGCGCGCCGTGCGGGCGCTACCGCTGGCTGGGGATGTGCCGATGTTGGATCTGTGTACCGGAACGGGTGATCTGGCCTTCGCCTTCGCTCGCGCCGGGCGAGGGATGACGCCCGTCATCGGCGCTGACTTTTGCCATCCGATGCTCGTAGGCGCGCGGCGCAAGGCCGCACGGCGCGTGATCGCGCCCCAGGCATTCGTGGAGGCCGATGCGATGCAACTCCCCTTTGCCAGCAATCAATTTCAAGTCGTTTCGGTCGCCTTCGGGCTCCGCAATGTCGCCGATACCGATGTCGGCCTTGCCGAGATGGCGCGCGTGTGCCGCGTTGGCGGCAAAGTGGCTGTGCTCGAATTCTCGACACCCACGTGGCGACCCTTTGGCGCGGTCTATACCTGGTATTTCAAGAACGTCTTGCCGCGGATCGGCCAGTGGTTGGCCCGCAATAGATTCGAAGCGTATCGGTATTTGCCGGCCAGTGTTGGCGAGTTTCCTTGCGGCGAGGCGCTGGCCGAGCGAATGCGTGCGGCGGGCCTAGCCGATGTCGTGGTCCGTCCGCTAACCTTTGGCGTCGCCACGCTCTACATCGGTACGAAGGGACCGGACTTGTCGTGAAACAGAACGATGTGATTTTGGCGATCACCGGCGCAAGCGGGGCGATCTATGCCGTGCGGTTGCTGCAAGTCTTGTTGCACGCGCGCCGGCGAGTTCATTTGTCGATCAGTCCGTCGGGCCAGGCGGTCGTCCAGCAGGAACTCGGGCTCGACGTGGCGCTCGATCGCTTTGAGGCCGAGCAATGGCGACCAGACATGGATGACATGAGCGACGCCGCCCAATTGCTGCGCGAAGTAACGAGTCGCGATGTGCTCGTGCAGGGCGTTCCGACAGCGAATACCTCGGCGTTGGGCGGCAAGCCGGGGCAGGTTGTTTTTCATAACTATCAGAATATGCTCGCGCCGATCGCCAGCGGCTCGTTTCTCTCGGGTGGAATGGTGGTCTGTCCTTGTTCCGGAACCACTTTGAGCGCGATTGCGCACAGTTCGTCGGGCAACTTGATTCAACGTGCCGCGGAAGTTCAATTGAAAGAACGCCGCAAATTGATCGTCGTTCCTCGCGAAACACCGGTATCGTTGCTGCAATTAGAGAACCTTCAGCGCGTGGCGTCGGCCGGAGCTGTGGTTATGCCCGCCTCGCCCGGCTGGTATCATGGAGTGAGTTCGCTCGCCGATCTGGTCGATTTCGTCGTCGCGAGAATTTGCGATCAGTTGGAAGTCGAGTGTTCGCTGATCAAGCGTTGGGGCTCGAAGGAACTCTAAATTAGAATTTGAAGTTTGGAGTTTCGAAGTCGCAGCGCGGCACTTAAATCGCTCAAGTTAATCATTAAACATTCCACCTCAGTCATTCGGTTGAGATGTTCCGAACGTTCGCCACTTTCTTGTCGATGATTCGCTTCAGCCATACGCTGTTCGCGCTCCCGTTTGCGCTATTGGCTGCCGTGATGGCGTGGCGCGCCGAGCCGAGCGTGGCGCTGCGTTGGCAGGATTTCATGGGAATCGTTCTGGCTATGGTGACCGCGCGCAGCGCGGCGATGGCGTTCAATCGCCTGGCCGACTATCGCATCGACGCCGATAATCCGCGCACAGCCGGGCGGCACTTGCCGCAAGGCGCCTTAAGCTTTCGCAGCGTGGCGATGTTCGCCGCCGTATG
>JAGQOS010000367.1 GCA_020427265.1 Planctomycetales bacterium | reverse complement strand
GGGTAAATCGCTGATCGCGCGCGCCGCGCATCGCCGCAGCGCCCGACGCGACAAGCCGTTCATCGAAGTCGCCTGCGGCGCTTTGCCGGAGAACTTGCTCGAGAGCGAACTGTTTGGCCACGTGGCCGGCGCCTTTACCGGCGCGACGGCTGACAAACAGGGCAAATTCAAACTGGCCGATGGCGGCACCATCTTCCTCGACGAGATCGGCACGGCCACGCCGGCCATGCAGGTAAAGCTGCTACGCGTCTTGCAAGACTTCGAGTTCGAGCAGGTGGGCGGCGCGAAGACACACAAGGTCGATACGCGCGTCGTCTTGGCGACGAACGAGAACCTGGAAGAAGCCGTGGCCGAAGGACGTTTTCGCGAGGATCTATACTACCGGATCAACGTGATCAATATCGAGCTGCCCAGTCTCCGCGACCGGTTGTCGGATATTCCGCTCCTGGCGGAGCATTTTCTGCAGCGAGTCTGCCAGGAGACGGGCAAGCAAGTGCGAGGATTCAGCGACGAAGCAGTTGCTGCCCTGCAACGCTATGCGTGGCCCGGCAACGTGCGGCAGTTGCAGAACATCATTGAGCGCGCCGTCTTGCTCGGCAAAAACGATGTGATCACGCAGGCGGATCTTCCCTCGGATGTGGCGTCGGCAGCGACCACCGCCTACGTGCCGTCGCCAACGGGCCAGATGACCTTGAAAGAAGCGCTCGCCGCGCCGGAACGGCAGATCATACTCGGCGCGCTCGAAGCCAATTGCTGGAACCGCAACGAAACGGCCGACGCGCTGGGTATCAACCGGACGACGCTCTACAAGAAGATGAAGCGTCTTGGTCTGGAAGATCTCGAACCGGCCACGCACTAGCTCGCCACGGTGTGTTAGTGGAAGCCCGCAAGCGTTCGGCGCATCCGAGCTTCGCTACTCCGGTGTCGCCACGACTTCGATCTTGTTGGTCGCGAACGCGAGATTTCCGCCTCGGTCGATCACGCGTAGTTCGAGTTTCAACTCGCCGGGTTCGGCGCTCGGCAGCTTCAATTCGATTGCTTGCTTGCCGGTCTGATCGCGCAAACTGGCGCCGCCGACGACCGAATCGTGCGTTGCGCTGTAGATGAGCGCTGCCGCGACACTGTCATCTTCACCCAGGTCGACAGAGACGCCGACTGAGAGCTGACCGCTTTCGATCTGTTTCGGGCAGGCGAATCGCACGCGCGGCGGCTGGGTGTCGTCGGACAGCACGTCCTCGGCCAGGTAGCGGCTGGCAGCCAAGATTCGTGCGTTGTCGGGCGAAAAGCCGGCGCGCGGCGCCGGTTGGCCGGCCAGGTAGTTCGAACGCAAACGTCGAAAGCCGTTGCCCATAATATTGCGTTGTTGATCACGGGCGTCGTGCGGCAACCCCAGGGCGTGGCCGATCTCATGCGCGACCGCGCCGATGCCATCTTCGATGAATTCGAAGCGCGGCGAATTGGGGCGGCCGCTACCCAGAGCCGTACGTCCCTCGATCGGCGTAGCGTCCTTGAGCAACTCGATTTGTCGTTCGACTGTCGTGGCGCAAAATTCATCGCGCAGGATCCACGCGGAGAACAGGCCAAACCCGCCATAGGGCAAATTGGGGCCTCCCAGGGCCACCATGCCGCCTGGCCACTCGAATTGCGAAGGCCCGTCGTCATAGGTTTCGGCGAACACGACCGTGACACGATCGTCGAACGAGCCGACGACCGGCAGAACTTCTTCCTTGATCGTGCGAATCTGCAAATAGCGATCGTAGTTCGGCGCTCCGTTGTAAAACTGCGCCCGGTGCTGGCCGCGAACGAGCCGCACCTGCGGCGCGCCGTCGACAAAAGCGAAGTCGAGTCCGCGGGTCTGGAAGCCTTGGGCGGTCAAATCGCTGCGGTAAAGATCGGCGACAAACGTAGCCACGACACGGATCTTCTCCGCGTAGTCCGCCGTAGGCTCGCGGTCTTGGGGCACGAAGTAGATGAGATGGACCTCGTGCTTTTTGTCCAGGTCGACGAGGGCCGGGGGCGGCGCGGGCGATGGTTCAGCGCAGGCGGTCGCGGCAAGAACGAAAGCGCAGCCAAGAAATAATGGAACAATACGAACAACCGACATAATACGAATCTTTCAGGGGTGAACGGACCTAGAATTGACAGGTATAATTGGGCGGAATCTGTGCGGCAAGTAATCCAGCGGAATTGAGATGAAGATTCAGCAGTTTCTCGAGCACCATGGCATTGTAACGAATCCGTTCGCCGAGGAAGACGCGCAAACTGATCCGGTTTTCCGCGATCATTGCATCCGCAGCACGTATCACCCTACATGGGACAAAATCTTCGGCAACCCGGCTCAGCCCTCGACTTCGATCGTGTTTGGCGAAAAAGGAGCTGGCAAAACCGCTTTGCGGCTCCAGATGGCGGGGCGTCTGGCCGATTTCAATCGCGACCATCCAAACGAACGTGTCTATGTCATCGAATACGACGACTTCAACCCGTTCCTGGATCGCTTCGCCGAAACCCTCAGCGCACGCAAGCGGAAACCGGCGCGTGCTTTGGCCGAATGGAAATTGTGGGATCACATGGACGCGATCCTCTCGCTGGCTGTAACTGGGTTAGTTGACCGGATTCTGTCCGACTCGAGCGAGGCGGCGGCCACGATCGATCCCGATTTGGTGGCCGCGATGGGGCGTCATCAAAAGCGCGATCTGCTGTTGCTCGCCGCCTGCTACGATCAATCGACCGCCGAAACATTCAAAGGGCGCTGGCATCGATTGCGGCGCAAACTCAAGTTTCGAACTTGGAAGAGTTTGTGGGACCGCGCGGCCGGCGTTGCCGTGCTGCTTGTGGTTGCAGCGGCCGTGATCATGTCGGGCAACTGGAGTTGGTTGGCGAGCCCATGGCCTTACGTATTCGCGATCCTGGGTTGGGTCCCTTGGGCCGTGCGGGCCTGGAAGTGGTTCTGGCAAGCGCGCGGCGTGGCCCGCAATGTGCGCGTCGGCAATCACGAAACTCGCCCGTTGCGCCAAGTCCTAATGCATTTCGCTGGTCCCGACATTAGCGGGCAACCGCTTCCCAACAAGCAACGCACCGACGATCGTTACGAGCTGCTCGCCAAATTCCAGGGGCTTTTGCGCACGCTGGGCTACGCCGGCATTATCGTGCTAGTCGATCGGCTCGATGAGCCGCACTTGATCAATGGTTCGGCGGATCAGATGAAGGCGTTGCTGTGGCCGATGCTCGATAACAAATTTCTGAAATTGCCGGGCATCGGATTCAAGCTTTTGTTACCGATTGAATTGACGCCGTTTATCGATCGCGAGCAACGCGAATTTTACGAACGGGCACGTCTCGACAAACAGAACATGGTGCCCTCGCTGGAGTGGACGGCCGAGTCGCTTTACGACGTGGCGAATGCCCGGTTGCAGGCCTGCGCGGCCGACGGTAGCCTGCCCACGCTGCGCGACCTGTTCGAAGATTCGGTCAGCGATCAACGCCTGCACGAAGCCCTTCGCTCGCTCCGTGTGCCGCGACATCTCTTTAAATTCCTGTACCGCGTATTCGTGGCGCATGCCAGCGCGCATACCGACGATCGACCGGCGTGGAAGATTAGCGCCGAAACGTTTGAATCGACCCTGGCGCTTTACTCGCGCGACCAGGATGCGGTCGATCGCGGGCTTCGCGCCGGTTGACCCCAGACGGGCAAAATTCTCGCGTTTTTGCCCCGTGTTTCTGTCTTGACGCTTTCACGGTGTTCTGGGAGACTCCCGCCCCGCTCGGAAGGGATGGAGATGCACCGCATCGATTCCGACGAACACGTATTCCGTTTTCCAGGACCAAGGGAGATCGTCGCAATGACGCGCCGTAGCTGGCTAGCCCTGCTAGCATTCGTAATGTTCGTGCCGGTCGGTTGCAGTCAAAGTGAACCAGCCGTATCCGAAGCGCCGACGGCCGAGACACCTGCCGCCGCAGCCGCCGCAGCCGCACCTGCCGCTTCGCAGGCGGCTGCCACGCCAAAATCCACGACACCCGACGAGGCGGTATTCAGTTTTCTCGATGCTGTTCGCCGGGGAAATGATGATCAAGCCGGCCAAATGCTCACGTCGACGGCTCGACAAAAGACAGCCGAAATGGACATGGTCGTCGCGCCACCAGGAAGCGATACGGCGACATTCAAGGTGGGCGAGACACGTCTCGTTGGTCAGGACGGCGCCCATGTGGCGAGCGCCTGGACCGATTTAGACCCCGAGGGCGGCAAACGCACGGATCAGATCACTTGGATTCTGCGGAAGCAGCCGAATGGGTGGAGGATCGCCGGCATGGCGACGAAAATTTTTGCCGACCAGGATCCGGTTGTTTTGAATTTTGAAGATCCGCAAGAGATGTTGGAAAAGCAGCGAATTGCCGAGGAAGAGGCATTTCGTCGGGCCAATGAGCAACAGCTTCAGGCCACGCGTCCGGAGGATCCGTTCCAGACGCAACAACGTTAGTTGATGCCTTAATGCGTTTGATTCAAACGACTTAAGCTGTTTTTTGGGGTCAGTCAGGAAATAGAAGACCGTGCCGCCCGGGGCACGGTCTTTTTTTGTTGGCTTCTCCCCATTTACCGACGCTAAAAATTAGCTACATTAAGGGAAAGTTGTTGCGCATCCCACCTATATATTCAGGGCTGTGTAATGAGCAGAGTCGTTTGTCTTGGTCTATTGACATCCAAGCAAGCTATGCTATCTTACCAGCCTTAAGCCATTTTCCCACCTATACTGCGTAACCGCTAAACTTTCCCATTTTGATTGTGTTTCGCTTCATCGTCCAAACGGCTTACTGATCAGGATGCATACGTAGCATCCAAGACAGGAAGTTCAGAGAACGGCACCGGTGAAGATCCTGTTTGTAGACGTTTAGGTACCTGTTTTGTTTCAAGGGGAGGATTCTTCGATGAATCGCACACTGGTTTTTGGGATCGCGATTTTCTTCGCGATCGTCGGTATCGCCCTCGTGGGCGGTGAAAGCAAGGCCGTTGCCGGCCACGGTTGCCATGGTTGCCATGGTTGCGACGGCGCTTCGGCTTGCGATGGTGGCTGCTCGGGCGCTTGCGACTGCTCCGGCGCTGCCGACTGCTGTGGTCGTCGCGCTCGTTGCTGTGGCCGTCAGCGTTGCCACGGTTGTGATGGCTGCGATGGCTGCCACGGTCGTGACCGTTGCTGTGGCCGTGACCGTTGCTGCGGTCGCGAGCGTTGCTGTGGCCGTCGCGCCCGTTGCTGTGGCGCTGCCCCGGCG
>JAGQOS010000366.1 GCA_020427265.1 Planctomycetales bacterium | reverse complement strand
CCTGCCCTGACCTGCTGCTGCCGGTCTTTCTTGCTTCGGCGTTGTTCAACCAGCTTCCACTCACCCACTCGCAAACCGAGCGTACGAGTGCCCTGTTCCACGAGATACTCTCGCCCTTTGGCGTCTTCCTTACCCAGAAGCGAATCGAGCACATTGAAGCTATCCGGGGCCGCCTCGGCTGGCAGCTTGCTCCCCAACATCGCCGCAAAACTAGCCACAAAGTCGACGCTGCAAACAATTTCGCTCGACTCCCCCTGCGATATATTCCCGGGCCAGCGTGTGATCATCGGCGTGCGCGTACCGCCTTCATAATGGCTGTACTTGCCGCCGCGCAAAGGCCCCGCAGGTTGATGGCCATGAAGCTTCTCCACGGCGCCATCCTTATACCCGTCGTCGAGTACGGGACCATTGTCGCTGCAAAAGATTACCAGCGTG
Organism: Planctomycetales bacterium; assembly: GCA_020427265.1. Taxonomy (GTDB): domain Bacteria; phylum Planctomycetota; class Planctomycetia; order Pirellulales; family JAGQOS01; genus JAGQOS01. The sequence goes on along the minus strand of JAGQOS010000366.1, from coordinate 4,860 downwards.
TCGTTCGTCAGGTTGAAACGATCAAGTGTGTCGAGCAACTTGCCGACCGACCAATCCATCTGCTCAAGGGCGTCGCCGCGGTAACCGCAACCGCTCTTACCCTGAAATCGAGGGTGGGGCATGCGCGGCACATGAATATCGTGCGTGGCGAAGAACAAGAAGAATGGCTGCTCGTGATTCTGTTCAATGAACGCAACGGCTTGCTTCGTAAATACGTCGGCCATATCTTCGTCGACCCAGCGAGCGGCATGGCCGCCCGTCATAAAGCCGATGCGGCTGATGCCGTTGACAATCGATTGGTTATGTCCATGACTCCAATCCATTTTAAGCGAATCACGATGTGTAATACCGGTCGGTTGGCCGTCAGGATTCTTACCCTGAAATACGTCCACAGGATCATTCGCCTCGAGTCCCGCAATGCGATGGTTCTCCACATAAACACACGGCACACGATCGCCCGTCGTAGGCATTATGAAACAATAGTCGAAACCTATCTCAAGCGGGCCGGGATTCAATTCGCCGCTCCAGTCGGGTTTGGAATTCTTGCCCAAGCCCAAGTGCCATTTGCCCACAACACCGGTCGCGTAGCCGGCGTCATCGAAGATGGAAGCGAGTGTCGTCGTTCCCGGCTGAATGATGGCTGTTGCGTTAGGCGGGGCGATTCCTGTACCCGGCTTGCGCCAAGCGTACTCGCCAGTAAGCATGGAGTACCGGCTCGGCGTGCAGGTTGCGGAAGTACAGTAACCGCTCGTAAAGCGCAAACCTTCGTGGGCCAGGCGATCGACGTTGGGTGTGCGCACTTGGGTTGCGCCGTAGCAGCCGATGTCGCCGTAGCCGACATCGTCGGTCATGATCAAAAGTACATTGGGGTGCTTCGCGAAAGCTGGCGATGTCAGCACGAAGACAAATAGAGCCCCCAATCCCACGGCACAGGTAACCCGTTCTCGAATTCGCGTTCGCATGGATTCTCAATCCCTCGTCTCAGTTGAAAGCCATAGAGAAACAAACATCGTTCTTGCCCGCCCATCATACCAAGGCTACGGCGGCCGTGCGGCCATCACTCGCAACTCGTTTGCTAAAAACACGTTACACACCCGCGCCGTAGCGAGTCGTGCTGCCGACAGACTGCCATGCTACGGAAAAACCGGGCTTTTTGCCCTCAAGTCTTTTTGCAATACTTCCGCCGCGCCGCATCGGCAATGAAAGACAGTGCCGGTACTCGCTTCGAAAATCAACACTACGAGTGGCTCAAAATGCCAGCTTTGTCCGTAATCCTTGGAGGTCTAGGCAGCCGGCAACAGCTCACCGGCCAGCTTAGTGAATTGCAACGGTCGCTGCGTCCGACGACGCCCGACTACGAAGTGCTGCTGGTAGGGCCCCACGCAAATTCAAGCCTTGCCGACAATTACGAGTCGGAACACTCCAAGCGTTTGCGATTTGTCGCTGTCGATCAACCGAATGCCAGCCTGGCCGATTGGGTGCGCCGTGGGCTGGAAGCAAGCGCGAGCGACTTAGTCGCCCTCGTCGAATTTGGAAACCGCGCGGCGTGCCGCTACATCCCACCGGCGCTCGCACGGCTTGCCAGGGCCGACTTTGTGCAAGGCAAACGACGACGCCAGGGCTTGCATAAACTTTCCCATCGATTGGCGCGCATTCCGCAATGGTTAGTGCTGGGACTCGACGTTCATGATCCAGGTTGTTTGTTCTGGGCTGCCAGGCGTGAAGCGTTGGCCGAGGTTCCGTTGAATAACGACGTATTGCGTTACCTCGGGCCGCTGGTGGCCGAAAACGGATACCGAGTTGACGAAATTGCCGTGCCGTACGCGATCTCGGCCGACCGCTCGGCCGAGCACTTCGAAAATCCGGGAAACTTGTTAATTGCCTGGCGCGAAAAGCTTCGACTGCGTATTGAACAGGAAGAACTGCTCGACGCGCAAAAGGACTCAACGCCGCCGGCAACCATCCCCTTCCCGACTCAGCAGCGGAAGTCGGCCTGAGATTCATATGAAGATCTTCTTCTCTGTAGGAGAACCGAGCGGTGATCTACATGGTGCGAACCTGATTCGCGCGCTGCGCACACGCCACGCCGCCATCGAATGCGTTGGCTATGGCGGCCCGGAAATGGCATCGGCCGGCTGCCAACTCCACGAAGACCTGACGAAGCTAGCCGTTATGTGGCTTCTTAATGTGATTCTCCATTTGCACAAGTTTTGGGCGCTCGTAAGCAGGGCCGACCGGTACTTTCGCCACAATCGGCCGGATGCGGTTGTGCTGATCGACTATCCCGGATTCAATTGGTGGATCGCCCGCCGAGCCAAGGCGCACGGCATTCCGGTCTTTTATTACGGCACACCGCAAATTTGGGGCTGGGCTCGCTGGCGTGTGAAAAAACTGCGCCGCCTCGTCGATCACGCGCTGTGCAAGCTGCCCTTTGAACCGCAATGGTATTCAGAGCGAGGCTGCAACGCGACCTACATCGGCCATCCGTTTTTTGATGAAGTTCGCCGCCATCAGTTCGACGAGGACTTTCTCAAAGAGCAACAGAGCGACGTCCCCCTGGTGGCGATCTTACCAGGATCTCGGACACAAGAAGTGAAGGCCAACTTGCCTTCGCTGCTGAAAGCTGCCCAGCGCGTTCATGAAAAACACGCGCGCGTCCGCTTTGCGATCGCAGCGTTCCGTCCCGCACATGCGGAATTGGCCTGGCAAATGCTGGCCGAAGCGTCGCTGCCAAGTGAAATTGCAATCGACGTCCACATTCGCCGTACTCCTGAGCTAATCCATTTAGCGCACTGCACGATGAGTGTTTCTGGATCGGTTTCGCTCGAACTGCTGTATCACAAGAAACCGACCGTAATCCTGTACCAGATCAGTCCGTTGGCCAATCTAATTCAGCAGTTCATGCGCAAAGTCGAGTACATTACGCTGGTCAACTTGCTAATGCACGAACGCCTACGCCCGCGCAAGCCCGGAAACTACGATCCGGACCGCCCCGGCGCGGAAGAGGTGCTGTTTCCTGAGTACCTGACTTGTGCGGACCGTTCGGACGACATCGCTCGGCATGTGACGAATTGGCTTGCCAATCCCCCCGAGCGCCGCCGCAAAATCGAACAACTCGCTCAACTCCGCGAACGGATCGCTTCTGGTGGCGCGTCGGGACGAGGTGCAGACTATATCCTGGAGGCATTGCTGCGCAAGCCCGCCTCGCCTCCGCGACCGCACTTGTCGGGTTATCAGCTGGCCAACGCCGGACGAGCCGCATAGTCGCACCTGGCACGATTGCCCCGTTCGCTAGGGTGCGTAAGAATTGACTCGATGCGAACGACCTCGCCGAATCTCGCTCCGGCAAATCGCAGCCAAACAGAACGACCTCGAGGACGGTAATGCGAGGCGCTCTCGCCACAACGACGCTACACTAGATCGATGGCCGCACGCAAGAACCGGAGAATGTGCTTTGATGCTTCACGAACCACCACGCACACAAGGTGACTTGAATTTTTCGCTCGCCGGGATTCCCGTCCGCATCCACCCTTTGTTCTGGGTCGTTGGCTTGTTGCTAGGATTGCGCGGCACGGAAGGCAACCCCAAGATGGTTCTGGTGTGGATGCTCTCCGTGTTGTTTTCCATTCTTGCTCATGAAATGGGACACGCCCTGGCAGCAAAATACTATGGATTTCAACCTTGGATTACGCTGCACGGCTTTGGCGGGCTCGCCTCGTACAACGGTGAGCATCTCGAATCGCGCAAGCGAATCGCTATCTCATTCGCCGGCCCGGCGGCCGGCTTTTTGGTCGCAGCAATCATCGTCGTCGTCTTGGTCGTTACGGGGCACCTAGCCAGCCTGTCGCTTAGTTTCCACCCAGTAACCCACGAACCTTACATGCCGATTCAAGTGACTCCGTCGGGCAGCTACCATTGGGCGCCGCTCGACGCCTTCATCATCTACATGCTGTACATCAACATCTTCTGGGGGTTGATCAATCTGTTTCCCGTACAACCGCTCGATGGCGGTCAGATCACTCGCGAGTTCCTGATCGAGCGCGATCCCTATGGCGGCATGCGTAAGAGCTTAATCGTTTCGATCGCCGCTTCGGTCGGTCTCGTATTGTTTGCGCTCGTCAACCAAGATACGTTTCTGGCCATCATGTTCGGTTACCTGGGTTACTCGAGCTACGCCACGTTGCAATCGATGGGCGGTCACGGTAACCCCTGGTGAGCTTCTCAAGCGGCGCGTCGGACCTATGGACAACCAACCGTCGATTTCTTCAGACCGTGCGACTCGCTTCATCCTGCTCGGCGCTAGCAATGTCTCGCTGAATTTGGCCCGGATTGTCTCTCTGCTGAGACAATGGCGCGGCGCAAACCTGGAGATTTTCATTGCCGCCGGACACGGACGTTCTTATGGTCTGGCGAGCCGGGTCCTGGGGCGTGAGCTGCCTGCTATTCGAACGTGCGACCTATGGACGGTCATCCCACAACGTGAAGCCATGCCTACCTATGCTCTGATCACGGACATTGGCAACGATATCGCATTCGGCGCAACCCCAAATGAAATAACCAGTTGGATCGAGACCACCATCGACCATCTGGGAGCCATCGAGGCTCGCGTCGCCATGACTGGATTGCCAATGGCCAGCCTGGACCGGCTAGGCCCTTGGCGTTATTCACTGTTTCGCCAGGTTTTATTTCCTGGCAGCCAGGTTCGCTGGCGCCAGGCCCTCGAACGTGCAGCCATGTTGCAGAGCAAGCTCGATACGCTTGCGCGCGATCGCCACGTTTTCCAAATCGAACAGCCCGGCGACTGGTACGGCTGGGACCCCATCCATGTACATCGACGCCATCGCACCGAAGCCTGGACAG
>JAGQOS010000365.1 GCA_020427265.1 Planctomycetales bacterium | reverse complement strand
ACGATGTCGCTTCCCGGAATCAAACTCTTCGACTTAACCGGCCGGGCGGCCATTGTCACTGGCGGCTCCAAAGGATTAGGTGAAGCGATGGCGGCCGGGCTCGCCTCGGCCGGGGCCGACGTGCTGCTCGCGAGCCGGCATCCCGACGAAGCCGAGGCGGCAGCCGCGAGGATTGCCGCCGATTTCGGCCATCGCGCGCTCGGCATGGCGGCCGACGTGACCGACGCCGATCAGGTCGCAGCGCTGGTCGAGCTGGCTCTCACTGAGTTCGGCAAGGTCGACATCCTGATCAACAGCGCCGGGATCAACATTCGCGGTCCGATCGACGAACTTTCCTACGACGACTTCCGCCAGGTCCAGAAAATCAACGTCGACGGCATCTGGCGCTGCTGCCGCGCGGTCGTACCGCATATGAAAAAGGTTGGCGCTGGGCGAATCATAAACCTTGCCAGCACACTCGGCGTGGTCGGGCTGGAAAATCGCACGCCGTATGCCACGAGCAAAGGCGCAGTTGTGCAAATGACCAGGGCGCTGGCCCTGGAACTTGCGCCGTGGAACATCATGGTCAATGCCATCTGCCCCGGCCCGTTCCTGACGCCCATGAACATCCCCATCGCCGAGGCGGAGCAAACGAAGAAGTTCATCGTCGGCGCTGTCGCGCTCGGCCGTTGGGGCAATTTGGAAGAAATCCAAGGCGCGGCGATATACCTGAGCAGCGCCGCGGCCAGCTACACGACCGGCAGCCTGCTGACAGTCGACGGCGGCTGGACGGCACGGTAAGCGCTGAAGATGTGAGAGAATCATGCCACGACTTTACCCGGCTATCTTCTCAACAATTCTCTTACTGCTCGTTGGCTGTCAGGAGATTGAAAGGATCGCCGAGCAGCGCGAACAGGCGAAATTGCAGGCGCGCTCGGCGGAGATTTCGGCGGAGTTGGGGGCCGAATCTCTGGTCCTGCCTGCTGCGAGCGAAACACTTGGCAAACTGTATTACGTTCATGTAAAAGCTAGTGAAGTTCGCTTCTTGCCGGATGAGAAGCCGTTTGCGTCCGACCTCGACGATGACGCAAGGACGCTCATCGAGGAGCGGATCAAGGAGATCGCCGCGAAGAATGATCCGACGTCGCTCGTCATCCTCGCCGAACCCGGCGCACTCGCAACCGTTAGTCAACTCAAACAAGTCTGCGATGAAGTCAATTTGCCTCGGTTGGTTGAACCGCTGTTGCCTGGCATGAAGTTTCACTTAGCCGGTGAGCAACGAGCCGGCCGCGGCAGCAGGCCGATTTGCCTGAGCTGGAAGGATCCCCCGCGGCATGCACAGCGATACGTTTTCGAGTGCAGCGACGGCCGGATCACTTTTCTCGACATCAGCCGACTCGATCAGGGAATTCAACGAATTCAGTCCGAATTTCATGCCAAAACAGGCGCCCTGCCGTCGGCGCGGCAATTGCAGTACCTGCTCAACAACAACGTGGTTGGCGACGGCGCCTATCGCGTGACGTTGGAACTCGACGGCGGTGTCCGTTTCGTTTACCGCAAAGCCGATCCCGATGCCGGTGAGTTGCTCGCCGAAATGGAGGGTGAAGCGTCATCCTTTCGCGCGATGCTCAACAACCTCGAACCACAGGAATGCTGGTTCTACTTCGTTGGCCGCGAATCGTCGTTCGACGTGTTGCGGTATGCGATGCGCGATGCGGCCGATGCGGGGTTCGCATTCGGCTGGGATGCGATGCCCGAGGACGAGCCGATCGTGATGAGCAGTGGCGGGTCGCGTTGCTGCGCCTCGGATGAATGACCGCTTACGACGGCTTGGATTCGCCGAAGGCGGCGGCCAATTTCACTTCCAGCCCAGGCAAGAGCGGCGTGGTATAAACTTCAGTCTCGGCGAGCGACCGCTCGGCGAAATCGCCGCTTCCGGTATGGGTGAGCACGAGGGCTGCGCGTTTGAAACGATCGACGATCACGTATTCGCGCACGCCGATCGCGTGATACTCGGCCCGTTTGGCGATGTAATCGCATTCCTGGTCGGCCCGGTCGCGGCTGACGAACTCGAAGATCAACTCGGGAACGCGGCGCGGGACCGTGCCGCCGGATTGCTCGCCGTTGAGATAAACGCAAATATCGGGGATCCGATCCTCATCCTCGCTCGTCGCGACCCAGCCCTCAATGTCAACCTCGTCGATTACGTCGTCGTGTTGACCCCAATAAAGCCCCAAGGCCTTGCGAAACGGTCGAGAAACGGCCCGATGTTCGGCCCCAGCAGGTGACATCACAACCAGCCTCCCCTTAACGCGCTCGTACACGAACGGCGCCTTGTAATCGGCCGACGCGAATTCGTCGGACGTAAGGGCCATGCCGGCGTCGAGATCGGTAAGATAAAGCGTTGTTCCGGCCATACGCGTAGTTGACTTTGGGAGAATGATCGCCTTCGCCCTATTCTACGTCCGTGCCACATTCCGGTCAAAATGAGTTGCGAACCGGTTCTGCGTAATCGCTCTATCGTGGCGTTTTTTTCCGCTCGCCGGCGAGTTCGGCTTGCCAGTCCTGGATCGTGCGCAAGGCATCGAGCGGCGTCGTTTCGTTCAGATCCAACGAACGGATTTTGTCTAGCAGCGGGTGATCGTAGGGGGCGAAGAGCGTGAGTTGCAGGTCGCCGCCGCTGCGGCGATCGTCGCGGGCGATCTTCGGGCGGCCGGCGCCGTCGAGATGTTCGTCTTCCAACTGGGCGAGAATCGTTTTCGCGCGTTCGTTCACGTCCTTGGGAACTCCGGCCAGACGGGCCACGTGAATGCCGTAGCTCTTGTCGGCCGCACCGGCGACAATCTTATGCAGGAAAATTACATCTTCTTCCCACTCGCGCACGGCAACGTTGAAATTGCGTAGCCGCTGGAGCGAACCGGCCAGATCGGTCAGTTCGTGATAATGCGTAGCGAAGAGCGTGCGGCAGCCGATCGAATCGTGCAGGTGTTCGACAATCGCCCAGGCGAGCGAAAGCCCGTCGTACGTGCTCGTGCCACGGCCAATCTCGTCGAGAATGACCAGCGAGCGCGATGTGGCCGTGTTGAGAATTCTCGCCGTTTCGGTCATTTCGACCATAAACGTGCTCTGGCCGCGCGAGAGTTCGTCGCTGGCGCCGACCCGGGCGAAGATCCGATCGGCCACGCCGATTCGCGCTTCGCGCGCCGGAATGAAACTGCCGGCCTGGGCCATCAGCGTGAGCAACGCTACTTGGCGAATGTACGTGCTCTTGCCGGCCATGTTGGGGCCGGTGATCAGCAGTATTTGACCGTCTTCCGCGCCCATGGTCGTGTCGTTGGGTACGAATTGGCCCTCGGGTTCGAGGATGTCGAGTACCGGGTGCTTGCCGTCGACGATTTGTATTTCGGCCTCGTCGGTGATTTGCGGCCGGCAGTAGCCTCGGCTGCGGGCCAGTTCGGCGAGCGCCGCGAGCGTGTCGATCTGGGCGAGCACTTCGGCCGTGGCCAACAGTCGCTGGCTGGCGGCGGCCACAACGCCACGCAGCTCTTCGAAAAGCGTCGATTCGAGATCCTTGGCCCGCTCCTCGGCCGAGAGCACCTTCTCTTCGTACTCTTTCAACTCAGGCGTGATGTATCGCTCGGCCGCCTTCACGGTCTGCTTGCGAATGAACGTTTCCGGCACCTTGTCGGAATGTGCGTGCGTAATTTCGAGGTAATATCCGAATACCTTGTTGAAGCCGACCTTGATGTTCGGAATGTCGAGCAGTTCCGACTGTTCCGCCTGGTAGCGAGCGATCCACTGCTTGCCGCCGCTGGTCAGCTCGCGCAGTTCGTCGAGCTGCGCAGCGAAACCGGGTCGAATGAAGCCGCCGTCGCGCGTCGAGAGCGGGCAATCGTCGATGAGCGCCGCATCGAGCGCCGCGCGCACTTCCTCGCACAGATCGAGATTCGCTTCGATTTCACAGAGCAGCCCGCTGCGCCGCTCGGTGAGTTTGGCCTTGATGCTCGGCAATCGCCGCAAAGTACGGCCGACGAAGCTCAGGTCGCGCGGGCTGGCGCGGCCGGTCGTTACCCGGGACAGCAGCCGCTGCATGTCGTAGATTTGCTTCAGTTCGTCGCGCAAGTCGCTGGCGAGCCGCGGCTGATCGACGAGTTCGGCCACCGCATCGAGCCGAGCGTTGATTGCCGGAATTTCCAGAAGCGGGTTGCTGATCCAATCGGCGAGCATCCGCGAGCCCATCGGTGTAACGGCCCGGTCCATGGTGCCAAGCAACGAGCCCTCGCGGGCGCCGTCGCGAATCGTGCGCGTCAGTTCCAGGCTGCGGCGGCTCGCCTCGTCGATTTCGAGCGTCTGCTGCTCACCATAGGGGATCAGGCGTTCGATGTGCCCCAGATTCGTCTTTTGCGTTTCTTGCAAGTATTCGAGAATGGCCCCGGCAGCGCGAATGGCCGGCGCGTCGCGGTCGGAAAAGCCGAAGCCGTCGAGGGTCTTAGACTGGAACTGTGCGGCGAGCGCTTTGCGGGCCGCGTCGTGCGAAAAGGCCCAGGGGGGCCGCCTGGTCAACAAAGTGCGCTCGGAAACGTGGGCCGGCAGCGGTTCGGCGTCGTCGGCCACGAGGCATTCGACCGCTTCGATGCGGGCCAGCTCATCGACCACGCGCCCCGCGGGGAATTGCCCGGCCAGGAATCGGCCGGTAGAAAGGTCGACCCAGGCCATGCCGGCCGGCTCGCCGGCCACGACGGCCGCCAGGTAGTTGGCCGCCGTCGGTTCGAGCAGGGCGTCGTCGGTGACCGTGCCGCGCGAAACGATGCGGGTGATGTCGCGTTTCACCAAGCCCTTGGCCTTTTTGGGATCTTCGACCTGATCGCAAATGGCGGCCCGGTAGCCGGCGGCGATCAACTTACCCAGATAGCTTTCGAGCTGATGATACGGGAAGCCGGCCATCGGAATCGGGTTATCCGATTTGTCGCGGCTCGTGAGTGTCAGGTTGAGCACGCGGGCGGCCGTTTTGGCGTCGTCGTGAAACAGCTCGTAGAAATCGCCCATACGAAAGAGCAGAATCGCGTCGCCAGCCGCCTGCTTGGCGTCGTGGTACTGCTGCATCATCGGCGAAAGCGCCATGGCCGGCCGTCATCCATTCACGAGAAATCCATGCAACTCGCTGCCGGCCGCGCCGGAGCAACGGCCATGCTAGCAAACCCGGCCGGAAGCCCTCAAGGGGCGGACAGACTGCATTGGTTCGGAGCGTCGCGGCGATAGAACCCTATTTGGCCGGCACATACGATTTCTGACGTATCGTAGACTCTTTATTTAATGCA
>JAGQOS010000364.1 GCA_020427265.1 Planctomycetales bacterium | reverse complement strand
TATCTATATTTCGCGGCGCCGACTGGCAATTGCTGAGCGCATCGACCGAATTGTGGATCAGATTGACAAGCACCTGCTCGATCTGCACGCGATCGACGTATACCCGAGCCAAGCCTTCGGGAATATCGACTTCGACGGACACTTCTTGCTCGGACAACTCGAGATGAAGTAAGGAAAGCACATCGTTGACAAGATCTTGCACGTAACACGGGGTTTGCGTGAACTGCTCCTTGCCGACGAACTTCCTGATTCGATCCACAATCGAGCCTGCACGCCGGGCTTGTTCGACGAGAGTTTGCAGAATGGCTGCGACCGATTCCACATCGTTCGAATCGGTTTTCAGCGTGCCGATGCATGCGTCGGCGAACATCGAGATTGCGGCCAGCGGTTGATTCAACTCGTGCGCGAGGCCCGTCGCCATTTCGCCGACCGTACTCACGCGGTTCGCGTGCGCCAACAACCGTCGATGCCGCTGCGACTCTTCTTCCAGTTCCTTACGCCGAGAAATATCTCGGAGTACGCTTAGAATTGCGGCCCTGCCCTGGTAACGCATCGATCGTGAGCAAATCTCGACCGGAGCCTTTTGTCCGCTTTTGCGCACGATTTCATACTCGTTCTCGGTCGCTTGCAATGCCCCAACGGCTTCATCCCGTATCCACGCTTGCATTCGTTGCGCCGCGCGCGACTGGTCATTGGGAGCAACCAATCGCAGCGGTGACTGGCCGATGAGTTCTTCGCGGCTGTAGCCGGTAAGATCGCAAAGCGGATCGTTCACATACTGAATCTTAAAGTCAACGAGCACGGCCACGCCGTCGACATGGTTTTCCAGCAGTGTGCGCGACTGCTCTTCGCTGTCGCGCAGCGCTTGCTCGGCGTGCTTGCGGTCGGTAATGTTTCGCGCCAGGCATACGATTTCGTTGCTTTCGCGAGGCAACAGTCGCGCTTCAAAAGTGGCGATTCCATCGGGCAGCGGCAGTTGATACTCCAACGACGTCATCTTGCCGGTCGCGCGCACTTCCTGCATCGCCGTGGCATATTTGCGAAACACGTCGGGCGGCAAGATCTCTTGAACACGGCGATTCAAAAAGTGCTCCGGCGGAACGTAGAGGTCGTTGGCTGTTCCGGCATGATAGTCGAGTATCGTATCATCCGCGCCGACGCGGAATTGCAGATCGGGGTACACTTCGAAAAAGGCCTGCAGTTGGGAGGCCGTTCGGCGCAAGTCTTCGTCGGCCCGTTTGCGCTCCGTAATATCGCGAGTCACGGCAAGGACCGCTGTCACGGCGCCGGCTCGATCTCGCAGCGGCACATGGTGCGACTCCATCCAGCGGCGCGAGCCTTTGAGCCCGATAATTTCAAATTCCAAAACTCCCGATCGCCCCTCGAAAACGGCTTCGCTCTCCGCGATGAACGCTTCGCGGTGCTCGGGAGCGACGATGGAATAGATGCACTGCCCGCGGACTTCGCCAATCGAATCGGCTTCGATCAGCGACAGGCCAGCAGCATTCATGTCGAGCAGATTTCCTTCGCGATCGAGGAGCTTAACGCACTCCGGTTCTGAATCAAAAATGGCGCGAAATCGCTCTTCACTTTCACTGAGCCGTTGCTGCGCTTCGCGATGCTCACGAATTTCGGCCGCCAAACGCTGGTTGGCCTGGGAAAGCTCTTCGGTGCGCCGTTTGACACGGTCTTCGAGCTCTTCGTTGAGCCGCGAAAGTTCCGCCTCGGCCGTTTTTCGCGCCGTGACATCGCGAAAAAAACCTCGCGTGAAAGCGAATTCGCCATCTTCAAACGTGCAACTCGCCCTACCTTCCACGAGCAGGCTCTCACCCGACTTCGTGCGCAGCGTCACTTCGATCCATTCCACTGCTTCGCCCGCACGAAGTGTTTGGAAAATGTCATCGCAGTGCTCGTGACTATTTGGATGCACGATATCGCGGATATGCAATTGCGTCACGTCGTCTTCAAGGTAGCCCAACGCTTCGCGCCAGGCGCGGTTGACGAAGGCGAACGTGCCATCGGGAAGCACGCAATGAATCATTTCGCTCGTGCTGTCGAATAGCTCCCGAAAACGGTGCTCGCTCGCGCGAAGTTTTTCGTCGGCGGCAAGTCGCGCGCCGATGTCGCGAGCGATTCCCAGCACCAGACGCTGTCCATTCACTTCGACCGGGCGCGTACGTATTTCCACCGAAACCCGCGAGCCATCTTTACGATGCAGCACAAATTCAGATGGGCCCGTGGACTCGCCAAGGGCGTTGCGCGCCAACAACGCCGTGGCCCGGGCCAGATCGCGTGCTCCGAGCAACTGGAGCGAGAACATGTTGCGGCCAACCAACTCTTCGCGCGCGTAGCCGATCATCCGCTCGGCGGCTTGATTCCCGTCGACAAAGTTGCCCCTCAGGTCGTTAAGATAGCAAGCGTCGGGCGCAAACTCGAAGAGCGTCTGGAAGTGGTCTTGGTCCTTAATGATCGACGCCATCGCGAGGTCTTCCAGGTCCGCAGCGCCAAGTCGAGGTTTCGCTCAACTCAGGCCGCTCGATTCGACGGTTGTAATTGCGTCGGCTGATCGACGATCGCCGCCAGGCGTTCGAGCGTGCGTGTCGTGGCGCCAAGTTGCGATCGTACGAGCTGTTGGGCTCGCCGTCCCAGGGCGGCCGCATAAATCGGATCGTCCAAGCAACGCCCGACGAAAGCGAGCAACTCCGCCTCGTCGCGCACAACGACGCCCGCCTGGGCCTCGAGCATTATCGCGACTATGTCGCGGAAGTTCCAGGTGTTGGGGCCAAAAGATACGGCAGCGCCGTAGGCGGCCGGCTCGATCATGTTTTGTCCGCCTCGGGTCGAAAGGCTGCCGCCGACAAACCCGACCTGCGCCGCACCCCACCAAGCGCCCAGTTCGCCGACAGCATCGACGAGTAGAATCGGTTTTCTTTCTGTAGGGCCCGTTGGCGAAGAGAGTTCGCTACGCCGTTGCCAAGGCACGCCGCTGCGATCGAGTATCGAGGCGACCTCCGCAAATCGCTCCGGATGACGCGGCACAAGAACCAGGCGAAGATTTGCATGTTGCTCCGCCAAGCGGCGGAATACCGACAGCGCGACCAACTCCTCGGGGGCTTGTGTGCTACCTGCCAAAAAGATGAGGTCGTGGTCATGGAAACCAGCCAATCGCTTCAAACGCAGGGTCGCTGGGTTGTCTCGCTGTGTTTCAGCGCCGTCGAACTTGAGCGAGCCAGTGACCGTAACAGCATCGCGTCGCGCGCCGAGCGCCAGGAATCGATCCGCGTAAGTTTCATTCTGGGCGGCGACCAGGTCGAGCTGAGCCAGCAGCGGTCGAAGGAACCAACGGATGCGCCGGTAGCCGCGAAAACTACGTTCGCTTAGTCGGCCATTGATGACGGCCGTCTTGGCGCCTAGTCGCCCGGCGTATCGCAAGAGATTGGGCCACAGTTCCAGTTCGGCGAGTACGAATAGGTTGGGGCGCACGCGACGCATCGCTGTCTTCACGGCCCAACTGAAATCGAGTGGGCAGTACATCACTGTATGGCGCGCGTACCGTTTACAAGCCAGGTCATAGCCGGTCTTCGTGGTCGTGGAAATGACGATCTGCCAGCCGTCCCACGTGCTTTCGATGCGTTGGACAAGCGTGCCGATCAAATTGACTTCACCGACACTTACCGCATGCAACCAGATACATGGCGCCTCGTCCCGGCGTTGGGGCACGCGGCCCAAAAACTTGGCGGCGAATCCCTCGCGATACTTGCCGGCAAAGATCGCCCCCCACAGCAATTTCGGCAGAGCGAGGATCAGCAGTAGGCAATAAACGAAGTTCAGCAGATAAGCCATGCGGGAATCCTTTCCCCCTGGGCGATTTCGAAATTCGAATTTCAAATATCTAATTTGCAGTTTGCGGTTTGCGTTCCCAAATCCGCACTCCGCAATGATCATCACGCCTTCCTCTGGCAGCAGTTTTTGAATTTCTTGCCGCTGCCACACGGGCAGGGTTGGTTGCGGCCGACGCGCTCGTCGCGATTGCGGATGGGTTCGATTTTGACCGGCTTTTCACCGGAAGCTTCGATTGCTGCTTGTTGTTGACGGGCGATTTCGCTGCCGTGGTCTTCATGAATCGCCGCCGATTCTTTCCACGTCGAACCGACGAATCGCTCGTCAAGCTGTTCCATGCGGAAGATGAGGCTCGTGACATGATCGCCGACCGACTTCCACATCTCCTCGAATTGCCGCATACCTTCGCGCTTGTACTCAACCTTCGGATCCACCTGGGCATAACCGCGCAAGCCGACGCTGCTCTTGAGGTGGTCCATCGAGAGCAGGTGATCTTTCCAGCCGGTATCGAGGATCTGCAGTACGAGCGCCCGTTCCATCCGGCGCATTTCCGGGCGAAATTTTTCCTCAATCTCCGCTTCCACCTTGTTGGCCAACTGCAAGCGATTGAGCCGCCCGAAGGCTTCTTCAGAGAACTCGGCGCCGGCGGTCTGATTGAGCCAATGCACCAGGTCGTGGAGCCGATTTCCGCTCTTCTGGTCACCGGCTCGCGCGGTTGAATCGGTATGTTGGCCGAAGAGTTCGGCCACACGGCGGCTACCTTCGGCCAAGGCTTCGCCTGCCCGTTCGTTATTGCGGCGGCTCAGGTCGAGCAGTAACTCGCGGATTTCCTCGCGTTGCTTGTTGCGTAAATCGTCGAGCGACAGGTCGCAATCGAATCTGGTCCGCGCCCATTCCACGAGTTTTTCGCGATCGTACCGTGCGCCGCTGGCATCGCGCATCGTGAAGTGCTGCAAGCCGGCCATTACCGGATACTCCGCCTCGCGCTCGTCGTACGCTTGAGCGACTCGGGCGTGGGCATCGGCGAGGACCGCAGGTGTTTCCTTGTCTTTCCAGTCGTCGAGTTCGACTTCGATGGCGAACTTATGCTTCATCCACTGGCAAGCCGTTTGCACGCCGAAGTCGGGTTCAAGGACCGGCGCCAAGTCGGAGAGTTCGACTTTGTTGAGCGCTTCGCGCGCCTTGGCGATGATCTCTTCAGCGAGATGATCGCGGCCGATCTTCTTCAGGTCACGATCGCGCAGGTTCAAATTCCAACGAGCATTGAAGAACTTAGCCAGCGACTCCCATTGCCATTCCGATTCGTCTTCTTCCTCGGGGAGGTTTTCATCGATTGCGTCGAGCACTTGCGACTCGGCCATCCGCTCGGCCTCGTCGGTCGCCACGCGCTCGGCCGAGACACCGTCGGCGCCGCGGAAGTCACGAGCGTCGAGCATCACTCCCAAACGCCGCGACGCTTCGAGAGCATAGGTTG
>JAGQOS010000363.1 GCA_020427265.1 Planctomycetales bacterium | reverse complement strand
CTTTAAGCTGCCCCTTTTGCAGCATCTTGTACAGCGCCTTGATGCCGGTTGTGGTCTCTTCCGACAGGCCTTTGATGTCGCTCAAGTATTCGGGGAAGCGGTTGTGGACCATGGCCGTCAGGTCGCCGCCGTCGTCGAGAATCATGTTCAGCGGACGACCGTCGGGGAAGACCAGCGTTTGTTCGATGCACCAGTCGAACTCTTGTTCGCTCATTCCCTTCCAGGCATATACGGGAATGCCCGCCTTGGCGATCGCCGCCGCGGCGTGGTCTTGGGTGGAGAAGATGTTGCAACTGCTCCAGGTCACGTCGGCGCCCAGCTCGATCAGCGTTTCAATCAACACGGCGGTTTGAATCGTCATGTGCAGGCACCCGGCAATGCGGGCGCCCTGCAGCGGTTTATCCTGGCCGTATTTTTGCCGCAGCGCCATCAGGCCCGGCATTTCGTTTTCTGCCAACTCAATTTCGCGGCGGCCCCAAGCGGCGAGCGCTTCGAATTCCTCGGCCGACTTGCCAGCGACCTTGTAGGGCAACTTGGTTTCCACTTGGGACACGGATAGTTCTCCTTCTCAACGAGCTTCGATAATGACCTGGTCGCCAAGCGCGGCGGTGAAGCCGGAACTCGGCGGCGGCGCGCTTCGTGCGCGTCGTGTTAAACCTTGTAGTTTATACGCATAATTGCAGCTTTGACAAGATGCTAGCTGCTAGCATCGCGCGCCGAATAGGCGGCTCGCGCAGCGGCCACAAATTCGCGCACCAACCGGGGGTCCTTCGCGCCGGGCGAGCGCTCCACGCCGCTGGCCGTATCGACACCCTCCGCTTGCGTGGTCGCGATCGCCTCGGCCACGTTCGAGGGCTGCAGACCTCCGGCCAAAATGACCGGCAAACCGCCGGCCCAAGCGCGCGGCGGCTGCAGACGCCCCCACGGCGCGCGAGCACCCGTGCCGCCGTACTCGCCGGGTACATGAGCGTCGATGAGCAACGCGCCGAGCGAATCGGCCCGCTCGATCCAAGGCGCTAGGACCTGGCCGACATCGTCCCACGAATCGAGCCCCAAACGCAATGCGCGAATGACGGCCAGGCCGTTCAGCTCGTCGAGGATTTCAGCGGGTTCATCACCATGGAGCTGAACCCAATCTAGGGGTGTCAGCTCGGCGATGCGGCGAATCTCCGCCGCCGGCGAATTCACGAAGACACCAACCCGGGCGATCGACGCGGGCAGCGCGGCGGCAATCTCCGCGGCTCGCTCCGGCGCGACATTCCGTTTGCTCGCAGGATAGAAGTTGAGTCCGATCGCGTCGGCGCCTACCTCGGCGGCCAGTTGCGCGTCTGCAACCGAAGTAACGCCGCAGATCTTGATTTGAAAGAGCGTGCCCATCGTGTCGCTATTGTACGACGGCGGCATAAACGAGGCGAGCCTGCCCACGTGGGGTTTGCGCTCATTTTCGGCGGGCGAACGGCCGATGACGATAGAGACGGACTCTCGCCACGTCGGCATTTCGATGCCGGCGTGATCGCGCGGCAAGGAATCGCCATGGACCGGGCACGACCAAAACAGCAATCGCCTTCGCCGCTTTGGCGGCAGCGCATCTTGTTTGCGCTCACGGCCGCCGCCACGTTTGTCATCGCGGCCACGCTGTTTGTGGGCCCGGCCCCCACGCGTAGCGTCGAAGCGATCATTAGTTGGGTCGAAACGGGTACGAGCGATCTTGCCCCAGGCCTGTCGGCCGAGATGCTCGAATCGGAAGAGTTCCTTGCTCAAGTTGTCGCTGCCGATGCTCCGCAGTTGGACGAAACCCAGCAAGCCGCCCTGCTGAGCGAACTGCGTACCGCGTTGCATATCGAACGGCTTGCGCCGAGCGAAGACGGCCGCACCCGTCTGAGCTTGCAATATCGAGGCCAAAACCCGCGCGGCGCCGATCTAGTGAATGCCATGGCGCAGCGAATCGTTCAACAAGCATTCTTCGATCCGCAGCAGGTGGCCAACGAGCAATACGAACAGCTTGCCAGTGCGGCCGACAGTTCGCGGAAGGACGTAGAACGACTCGAAGGTGAACTGCTAGCGTTGCGGGAAGAAGGATCGTCGC
Organism: Planctomycetales bacterium; assembly: GCA_020427265.1. GTDB lineage: Bacteria > Planctomycetota > Planctomycetia > Pirellulales > JAGQOS01 > JAGQOS01. The sequence goes on along the minus strand of JAGQOS010000363.1, from coordinate 3,273 downwards.
CGCGCATACCCCAGGACGCGATCGAGGCGCTTCCGAGCGACCCGCAACCGAATCCTCGTTGGCTGGCACTCAAGGCCGACTTGGCCGCCGCGACAGCCCGCCACGACGACATGCTGCTGAGCATGAGTCCTCAACACCCGGCCGTGCGCTCGCAGAAATACGAAATCGAAGATTTGCGGCAGCAACTCGCCGCGACCGAGCAGTACTTGGACGTTGTACCGGCCTTGCCTGCGTTTCCGGCGGTAGGCATTGAGCGAAACGAGCAGGCGATTGCTCGGCTCGAAACAGAACTTAGCGATGCACGGTCGGCACACGACAATCGACGGCGCGAGGCCGAAGACGCCATGACGCAGCTCGTCGCCATTCGCGCCATGGATCTGCGGCTCGCGCAAGAGGCGGGACCGTTGCCGCCGCCGGCTTCGTCGGGCGGGGCGGGGTTGATCTCGCTCGTGCTCGCCGTTTTCGTGGGACGCAGGATTTCGCAGAAGGCCCGCGGTGAAGACACCGTGTTTCGATCGGTCGGCGAGGCCGCCAGCGCTTTGCCGCTGCGCATAGTCGGTGTGTTGAAATCGTCCGCGCCGATCGCACCGTTTCCGCTGGCGAAAATGCCGTGGTCGTTGCGGGCCGCACGGGCCGCGTCAGTAGCGATCTTGGCGGTTGCTAGCATCGCTTTCGTCGGCCGGTTGCTCGCGAGCGAGCAGTTCGCCGCCATGGCGCTGCGCGTTCCCGTGCGCGCCCTGGCCGAGGCCATGCACGGTCTGCTGTAAAGATCGAGTGATTATTTCGGTGATGGTTGCGAACGGGCAATTCGCAGCGGCCGGAATTCGGCTCCTCGCGACTTCCACCTGGAGGTGCGGCGGCAGGATTGCCGATTCAAAGAGATGACACAGGCGGCTATCGTTGCGCGCTACACACATGGATGTACTTGAAACGCGTTTGCTAGCAGCCATCCGAGTCGAATGTGGCGAAGTCGAACCGTTCGACTCCACGGCCCGGCCGCAGGATGGATTGCCAAGCAGACCGCAATAAGGAATGCCCCCGCATGTACGAATCGCATTTTGGATTGGAAAATCGTCCTTTCCTGGCCGCCCCGCTTGCGGAGCGATATTTCGCCGCCTCGTCAATCGAAGAAGCCCGCCGCAACCTGGTTAGGGCGATCCAGCGTTCCGAAGGCCCCGGGTTGATCATTGGCCCGGCCGGCATCGGCAAATCGCAGCTTTGCCACGTGCTGGCGGAACAGTTCCGCGAAACGTTCGCCGTGGCCGTGCTCGACAGCGCGCGGCTATGCACGCGGCGGGCGCTGCTACAGGCCATCTTTCATGGCCTGGGCTTGCCGTTCCGCGAGCGCGAAGAGGGTGAGCTGCGGCTCTCGCTCATCGATCTGCTCAACGACTTGCCCGAGGGCAAGCAGGGCATGCTGCTGATTGTCGACGAAGCTCATTCGCTGCCGTTGCGGCTGCTGGAAGAAATTCGGTTGATCACGAATCTTGTGAATCGTGGCGTCGCCACGGTGCGTCTGGTACTGGCCGGATCGCCTTCGCTCGAAGAGCGCTTCGCCAGCCCCAAGCTCGATTCGTTTAACCAACGCATCGCGGCCCGCTGCTACCTGCAGCCGTTCGACTACCTGGAAACCCAGCAGTATGTCCGGGCCCAACTCGCCGTGTGTGGCGATGAAGAACAAACCCTGGTTACCGACGACGGACTGCAGGCCATTCACCATGCCACGGGTGGCATTCCGCGCTTGATCAACCAGGTTTGCGATCACGCGCTCGTTTTGGCTTGTGCCGGCGGTGTCGGGCGAGTCGACGCCGCGGTGGTCGAAGAGGCGTGGGGCGACCTGCAGCAACTTCCGGTCCCTTGGACTCCGGATCGCGATCAAGACGCCGAAGAATTCGGGCTCGTGGAATTCGGCACCCTTGACGATTCGAGCAGTGAAGAAGACGACGACGCAATTCCCGCGATCCGCTTTCCCGACAAGCTGGCCGACAAGGCGAGCGCGAAGCTCGACGAAATCGAGCAGCAGCTTGCCGATCTCGACGAAGAGTTTCAACCGGCCGGCGTGATTGGTCCGGAGGTGGAACTGAATTTTCAGGCGTCGACCAATCCGTTCGACGAAGCCTTCGATACCGAAGAAGTGATTCTCGATAGCTACGCATCGCTCGACGACTCGATTCTGAAAAACCGGCCCAAGGTCACGAACCGGGGGGAAGACAGCTTGCCCGAACTCGAGAAGGGGCCCGTAGCAGATCTCGAAATCTCGCTTCTGGTCGACGAACATTCGCAAGACGAAGCTGCGCCGACCGACGACTTGCTGGCCAACGAACCAATGGATGGATTCGAGCGAGTCGGCGAGCCTGGCGTTGCCATCGACACCGGGTACGAATTGGCGGCTGCCGCTCCGCTGGAGCAGCTCTTTCAGTTCGAGGCGGCGGCTGATCCGATCCAAATAGAGATCGACGAGTTGAGCACGCCTGACGAGGCAGAACAGGCCGCCATTTCGCTGTGCGAATCGGCGGCCGCCCATGACCCGATCATGCCCGAAGCGTGGACGCCGGAAACGGCTCGCAGCGAATCGATCGCGGCCGATGCGGCGCCGGGCAAGCAGTCGCTCTGGGATACCGACGGCGACGCGGTGATTCTTGTGGAAGATGACGACGAAGTGATCGTGGCTGCCCAGCCGAAGCCGCGCGTCGAGCGTCGCGAATATCGCCAACTCTTCGCCCGACTACGACAAGGATAAGTGTCGATGGATCGGCTACTGAGCGCCCTGAACCGACTTTCCGAGCGCGGCGAAGCCTTCGCGCCGGCGATCGCGCCGCGCGCCTCACCTGGTGGACGATCGTCGTCTACGGCCTGGTCATGGAGGTGGTCTCCTACAACGCCGTCGACAACTTCGCGCACGGCCAGTTCACGGTCATGTTCTACGACCACCAGCTGCCGCTCTACGTCACCGCGGTCTACCCGGTGCTGCTCTACACCGGCATCGCCACCGCCCGCCGCCTCGGCCTGCCGCCCCTGGCCGAGGCCCTGGCCGCCGGCGTCCTGATCGTCGCGATGGACGTGCCGTTCGACGTCGTCGGCCCCGAGGCCGGCTGGTGGCGCTGGTTCGACGGCCACGGCGAGATCGCGGCGCGCTGGCTCGGCGTCCCGGTGACCAGCTACTACTGGCACTTCGCCTTCGGCGGCATCCTCGCCGCGCTCACCGGCTGGGCCGGCCGCCGCGCCGACCGCCGCGCCGCCCCGCCCCGCGCCTGGCTGGCGCTGCCGCTCGCC
>JAGQOS010000362.1 GCA_020427265.1 Planctomycetales bacterium | reverse complement strand
GTCTACCCTAGGATGGTCGAGGGGTGAGGGTGGAAGGTTGAGGGATCGGAGACGGGAAACGGGTGAGCCGCGCGGCGTTAGGAGTACCGGGCCATTCGAGGGGCCGGATAACGATGTTGCGGAGCACAACACGCCGCACCGCAACGGTGCACCGGCGATGCAGCGTTTTCCCCGGGAAAACGGCCGTGTTGCAGTGCAGAATGGTGCATAATGTTGCAGATTTCGCATTGTGCACGACATGCCTCGTCGCCGGTAATACCGTCCTCATGAGGAGAATGCTACGCGGCCAAGCATGCCTCGCAGGAGGCTCGTTCGGCGGCAAGCCGCAGGCGCCGGCGCGCCCTGAATCCCGCAGGCCGCACCCTCGTAGCCCGAACCGCGCCTCGTAGGTCGGACCGAGCGCAGCGAAGTTCCGGCAACATGAGAATCGCTCTCGGCCTGCCTTGCCAGAGCATCGTCGCGGCGCTTCTTGCTCGGGCCTACTCTCCGACCGCCCGCGCCTAGCGCCAAGAAAGAACGGGCGACTACCGACGGCGCGCCGTCGCCTGCGGCTTGCCGTTAAACGAGAAATGCGCGCCCAGGGACTGTCCCAATTTTCGCGTCAGCGAAAATGGGACCGTCCCTCTCGCCGCGCAAGGGTCGAGCGACCGTCTCTCTTGGCGCGCCAGCGACTGCCCCACGCGCCGCAGCGCGGCGCAAGAGTTCAGCCGCGCGTGCGAATCCGAATTCCAAATTCGTCATTCCGAAGATGTCGCGTTTTGTCGCCCTCGGTCGCCGTTAACGCGCGAAATGGCGTCTTTTGTCGTTTTCTGTCGCAACACGGCGACAAAACGCGACAGGCCGAAGTGCCGAAATTCCCGCGTTTTTCGCATGGCCAAGGGGCGAATGTCGCCTTTTGTCGTGTTTTGTCGCGTATTCGCATGTTTCTTAGCAGCCACGCCATTGGAGCAAACTCGCCGACCAGCCAACCGCCCCTCAACCACTTTGGTCATTGGTCATTCGGACTTGGTCATTTAACCCAGGCCTCCCCTCGCCATCCTAGAATACGGACAATATACATAAGTATAAACAAAACAACATAAAAGTCAATACGGCAAATCGCCATCTTTCCGCTTTCGGTCTCACACTTTTCGGCACCGTTCCGGTCGGGCAAGGACGGCAGAAAGATCGAATTAACCACGAAGGTCACGAAGAGCACGAAGGAAGAAATTCTACGAACATTCCTTTCGTAATGAATCTGTCTCTCATGCGCGCGGTCTTAAGGGAACACTGATTTACGCTAATCGGCGCTCAGCCGAAGAATTGAGTACGGATTCGTGACGATGCGTGTTCCTTGCGCCGTTTTGGGTTGCGACGTCCGTTCCCTTCGTGCTCTTCGTGACCTTCGTGGTAAAAAAACAATCCCCACGTTCAGGCAATCAACCGCCAAGCAAACAATCCAAAGTTTCCCAGAGTTGCGGGAAGTCCTGCGGTACTCGACTTGGCGCTCGTGGCGTTCTTGGCGGTCTTATGATTGGCTGCTCTCTTGTCGATAGCACGCGACAGCAGGGTGCTATTTGCTACCTGTGTCGATAGCCCGCTGCTTGCCTCCCCCGCCCGATTGATGTAAGTTGTTGGCATCATTGAAGTAACCTGCGATGAAGAACGCGCGACGGCAAAATGCTATCCACACGCACAGAACATCGTGGCTTGCTGTCCATGAATATTCGCATTCTTTGTTAAGAATTCTAGTTCGTTGCGAAAGTCAGAGAACTCCGATCTGGACGAATCGAACCCATACTCGGCACCGCAAAGGCTCAGTGGACGCACGGAAACTGAATCTCAGCCACGATCACCACTACGAGCTGTCCGGCTACTCTTCTACCTTCATCTTGCGGTTGTATGTTTCTGGGCCGCGTTCACACTTTCTGATACGCGCCTAATCGATCTGCCTCAAATCATTCAGCATCTATTCTACGTCCGTGCGAATCTAGCACCGTTGGCCTTTACTTGGATGCTATTCCCCGCATTGATGGCATATGCTGTATCACGCCTCTCGGATCGGCCCCGTTGGCATCGCGTTGCAATTGTTGCGTGTGATATCCTGCTTTCAGGATTCCAATTATGGGTAATGCTCCCGTTGGTACAATGAGATCGACGGGCAGTTCGAACGAATACCTGACGGAAGGAATCGCAACGAACCATCGCATGCACGGGAGCGGCGGTGGCCAGCGTATTATGAAATCAAAGTCAACTCCCGCCGCTCCGTGATGCGGGTCGTTCTACGACAACGCATGTTCGATGGAAACAACTTACTTCAAACATCCATTGCGATTTCCCAAGAACGTCGACGGTCCGTTTTACACAACCGGACACCAAAGCCGGGAAACGGACGCCCCAGATTCATCAATGGTCTGGCGCGGTGATTGCCTTTGGTGCGGCGCACCGGAAGCAGAAGCTCCGACATTGTTCGCCCCATTCGATGACACCTACAAGGATACCTACTTTGTTCGTCAGCCATCGACTCCCGAAGAAACGGAACAGGCAATCATGTCTGCTCATGTCTGCTGTGTGTCGGCCGTTCGGTACGGCGGAACCGACTGTGAGATTATTTCGAAACTCGGCAATGATCCGCAAGTGTGCGACTATATCATAACTGATTCTGGCGAAATGCAATGCACCGTCGGTAGCGACGGAAACCTGCTTCCGTTTGCCCAGTCAATCGTGGATGCCCGGCAGCCAGAGATTGAGTGTCAGTGGAAAGGGCAACACAAGAAGTGGTGGCAGTTCTGGATATAGGTCGACGAGCAATTGGTTCAACCCGAGCCGCGGACCGCGCGGTGTCCAAGATCAACATCGTTCACCGCGGCCCGGTTAACGCGGTCGTCACGCCTCCCGAGAACCTTACCCCCATGAAGCCATCTTTCCTGCATCGGGCCTCGGTATTGCTGCTCTGTCTGGCCTTTGCGCCGGCGAGTGCGCAGGCCAAGAAGTGGAACGTGTTGTTCATTCCGATCGACGACATGAACGACTGGGTCACGCACCTGGGTGGGCATCCGCAGTCGGTCACGCCGCATCTCGATCGCCTGGCCGCGCGCGGCGTGACGTTCGCCAACGCTCATTGCGCCGTGCCCGCCTGCAATCCTTCGCGCACCGCGCTGTTGACCGGGTTGCGGCCCTCGCAGACCGGCGTGTACTTCAACGCCAATCCGTGGCGGCCCGTGCTGCCCGACGTGATCACGCTGCCGCGGCATTTCAAAAACAACGGCTACTTCTGCGCCGGCTTCGGCAAGGTGTACCACGGCAGCTATCCGGACCCGAGCGATTGGCATATCTGGGGTGCTAAGCCCGGCGACACGCGGCGCCCAGCCAAGGAGAAGCATCTGACCAACGGCGGTGTCGGCGGCATTCGCTTCGGGCCTCTGGCGAACACCGACGAAGAGATGATCGACCATTTAAACGTGACACGGGCGATCGAGCAGCTCGAGCGCGAGCACGATCGGCCGTGGTTCATCGCGTGCGGGTTGATCAAACCGCACATGGCGTTCAGCGTGCCGCAGCAATACTTCGACAAGTTCCCGCTCGATTCGATTCAACTGCCAACCGTCCCGGCCGACGACCTCGACGACGTGCCCCCGGCCGGCATCGCCATGGCCAAGCCGCAATTCGATCATGCGCGGATCGTGCAATCGGGCCGGTGGAAGGAAGCCGTGCAGGCCTATTTGGCCACGATCCACTTCGCCGACGTGCAAGTGGGCCGGCTCCTCGATGCGTTGGACGCCAGCCCTTACCGCGACAATACGATCATCTGCCTCTGGTCCGATCACGGTTGGCACTTGGGCGAGAAGCAGCACTGGCGCAAATTCGCGCTGTGGGAAGAAGCCACGCGCGCGCCGATGATTTGGTGCGCACCCGGCGTGACTTCGCCCGGCGGTGTTTGCGAGCGTCCGGTCGATTACACGAGCATCTATCCCACGCTGATCGACCTGTGCGGATTGCCGCTGCCCGAGAATCCGCAGGGGCAGCAGTTCGACGGCGTGAGCATGCGCACTTTGCTCGCCGACCCACAGGCCGCGTGGCAGCGCCCGGCGATCACAACCCATGGCCGCAACAACCACGCGGTGCGCACGCAACACTTTCGCTACATCCATTATGCCGATGGCGGCGAGGAACTGTACGACCATCGCCATGACCCGATGGAGTTCAAAAATCTGGCCGGCGATCCGAAATTTGCGCACGTGAAACACGAAATCGCCGCCTGGCTGCCGCAAACCAACGTGTCGGTTGCGCCGCAGGATCACCAGCCGGCGAAGTCCAACAAGAAGAAATCGAAACAGCCCTGAAATGCGACACGGCCCGAGGAGCTCACTCGCGCTCACGTGGCTCCAGCATTCGCCACTGCACGACCATGTCTCGCGTCCTTTATTTCGCGTACGGTTCCAACATGTCGGAGCGACGGTTGCAGGCGCGGGCGCCGTCGGCTCGGCGCGTGGGGTTGGGGCAGTTGGCCGGGCATCGGCTGGCGTTTCACAAGGTCGGCTTTCGCGACGGCTCCGCCAAGTGCGACATCGCACGAGCCGACGGCGAGACCGTGCACGGTGTTCTCTTCGAGCTAGCCGCGCACGATCTGCGCGCGCTCGACGATTGCGAAGGCGCGGGGCACGGCTACGATCGTGTGGAGTTGAGCGTTGCGAGCGAATCGCAAGCCAGCGTGCTCGCTTATGCATATCGCGCCACGCGCATCGATCCCACGCTGCGGCCGTTCACCTGGTATTTGCGGCACGTGCTCGCCGGTGCTCGCGAAGCGGGTTTGCCGGCGGCGTATATTGAGGCCTTGGCCGCGGTCGAAGCGATGGCCGATCCCAACCGGCAGCGCGAGCACGAGGAGTTGGCCGTTTACGAGTAACGCGAGAGTGCGCGGCGCCGCCCTGCCCTGCTCGCATCCGCTCATCGCCGCGCAACCGAACGCGGCTCGCTACTCGGGCTTCTCGACCCGCTCGAACTCGACCAGGATTTGACCGCTATTGGCCGGCGAGGCAAACGCCTGCGGGCGCGGCTTTCCGACCGGCGCGAAGCAAAGCCTGCGCGTGTTTTCGCCCAGTTCGTAGATGCCCAAGAAGACTTGGCCTTTCTGGTCGCCGGTGCTGGGGATGAAGTCGATCGTTTTGGGCTGTTGCGCAGGATCGAACATGCTCGTGCCGCGGCCGATCTCTTTGCGGCCCTGGGGTTCCTGATTCCAGATGATCCAGGCGCCGTCGCGGCCGTTTTCCACAGTTAGCTTGTCTGAGAACTGTTTGGCGAGCACGTTCTCGTTGATCGTTACCGAAACCACCCGCCACAGGCCGGCAATCTGCTGCCGATCTTTTTGGATCGCATCGTCCGGCGTT
>JAGQOS010000361.1 GCA_020427265.1 Planctomycetales bacterium | reverse complement strand
CCTGGATCGGCGGCGATCGCGACGGAAATCCCTATGTGACGGCCGATGTCACCCGCAATGCGATTCAATTGCAACGGCGATTTGCGATCGAACATCACCTGGAAGAGGTGCGGCGATTGAAGCCAACTCTGGCCATGTCGGTTCAACAAACGGCGGTTTCGCCAGCATTGCAACAGGCGTTGGCGGCGGCCGAAGCTTCGACGGGCGAATTTGCGTCGCTGCTGGCGCATAATTCAGCCGCCGAGACGTATCATCGGTGGATGAAATGGATTGAATTTCGGCTGCTGGCGACATTAGCCGCCGACGAACAGGCGGCGCAGAACCCGATTGCTCATGCGTATGCATCGGCTGCGGAACTCGCAGCCGACGCCAAGCTCTTTGCCGAAAGCATCGCTGCCCATGGTGGCCAACAGATCGTCGCCACGTTGGTCCGTTCCTGGCTCGACCAGATTGAGACCTTTGGTTTCCAATTTGCGCGGATGGACGTGCGCCAGGAGAGCGGAGCACATGAGACGGTATGGACGGAACTCCTGCGATGCGCTGGACTGGCCGACGACTATGCGGCGCTCGACGAGCCGGAAAAACGAGCCCTGTTGGACCGCATCATCCGAGAACCACGTCTGTTGCGAGCCGTTACCGAATTGGAAGCGCAGGGCGAATTGAGCGACTTGACCAGGGAAACCGCACAGCTGTTCCGGTTGCTAGCCAAGCTTTCGCGCGACGATGGTCCGGGCGCAATTGGCGCTGCCATTATTAGCATGACCCATGCCGTTAGCGACGTGCTCGAAGTGTTGGCGCTCTGGCGATGGGCATGGGATGAAGTCGTTGGCGAAGGCAAGCCGATGCACGGACTCCGAATCGTCCCCTTGCTGGAAACCATCGATGATCTTGAGCATGCCGGTGGCTTGCTTAATGAGTTGCTCACCGACGAAGCGTACTCGAGCTATCTCGGCCTGTCGGCGCCGGGCGATACGACCGCGCCGTTTGCTGTGCGCTGGCAGGCGAGTCGACCGGAACAGATGGTCATGGTCGGCTATTCCGACAGCACGAAGGACGGCGGTTATCTAGCAGCGGTTTGGAATCTCAACGATGCTCAGCGAACTTTGGCCGAGACCGCGCAGCAATACGGCGTGCATCTCGTCGTCTTCCACGGTCGCGGCGGCGCCTTGGGACGCGGAGGAGGCCCAGCGGCCAGAGCGATCTTGTCGTTGCCGCCCAGCGCCGTCGACGGGTCGTTTCGAATTACCGAGCAAGGCGAGGTGTTGGCCGAAAGGTTCGACGATCCCGCGATCGCCTATCGCCACTTGGAACAGGTGACCTGGGCGACACTGCTGGTATCCGGTTTGCCGGCCGAAACACCCGACGTGAAATGGCAAGAGGCGATGAACAAGCTAGCGGATCTGGCCCAACGTCGCTATCGACAGTTGATCGAGGATAAGGATTTTCTGACCTTTTTCGAACAAGGGACACCGATCTCCGAGATCGAACGCCTGCCGCTCGGTTCGCGCCCGGCGCGGCGGCAGGCGACTCGCAGTCTGCAAACCTTGCGCGCCATTCCTTGGACCTTTGCCTGGACACAATGCCGGCAAATCTTTCCCGCTTGGTTTGGCCTGGGAACGGCCGTTCAAGAGTTCGTCGGTCAGCAGGGCGGCGATTGGAGCGGCTTGAAGTCGATGTACGCCCAGTGGCCCGCCTTTCGAGCCATGATCGATAATGCGGAACTCGCGCTAGCCAAGGCCGACATGGGGATTGCGCGCAGGTACGCCGCGCTGGTTGAAAAGCGGCAGGCGGCCGAACGGATTGTGACCATGATCTCCGAAGAGCATCAATTGAGCCGCGGCGCGGTTCTCATGATCACGGGGCAATCCGAACTGTTGGGCGGAACGCCCTGGCTCGCGGCATCGATCGGCCAACGCAACCCGCATGTCGACCCGATCAATTTCATTCAGGTTGAATTGCTTAAACGCTTGCGCGCCTGCGACGACGATGCGCAGCGCGATACTTTACGGCACATGATTCGCGAAAGTGTACAAGGCGTGGCCGCTGGCATGCGCACGACCGGCTAGCGAAAGTCTCGGGCGGCAAAGCAGTTAGGCGAACCCTACGATCAGAAGTCGTAAGAACTCTCGTCGTCGTCGTCCGTGTCGCCGAGCCCCTGCATCAATACATCGGTCGCGCTGAGCTGGTTGAAATTCGAGCTGGGCTCGCTCGTCGGCGGTGGCGCGGCGGCAGACGCGGAGCCGTAGGCCGAAGGGAAATCGTCGGGATAGTCGAGCATCATCGACGAGCCGCGCGTGCGCAGGAAATTGCTGGTGAACAGACTCAAATCGCCAAAACCGACGCGTCCCGACAGGTCGAAGTCGGACTTGATCGCGCCCGCGGCTTCGCCAGTCGACTGCAGAAACACGCCGGTGAAGATCGACAGATCGCCGAAGCCGATGCGGCCGTCGTCGTCCAGGTCGAACATAACCGGCCAGAGCTGAGTTGTCGGCCGTGGGCCGATCTCGGTGGCCACACCCAGGGTGGCCGTCTGCGAATCGATAAACAGCCGGTCGGTTTGCACGATTCGTTCCCAGGGGAACAGGTAGCGGTTGATCGGCGTGTTGCTATTCGGATCGACATCCACGCCCGGCCCGGTGGTTACGGGTTGCATGAAGATCCGCGCGATGAGCACATGGCGGCCATCGCCCACCTGAGGGCTGACCGTACGCGTGGCGGTCAATGAAATCCGTTGCAGGCCCGTATCGATCTCGTGCGAAAAACCGCCGTTGAAGGCGTCGCCATTTTCCACAATTTCGGGCGTGAAGAAGTCGGCGTCATAGCCGACATCGACCGACACATGATTGATGCCGTTGCCGTCGCTCTCGGTGCTCGCCCATACTTCGAGCCAATGCGGCGTCCACTCGTCGATCCATTCATCGCCCGCCGGCAGCGTATCGACCTGGTCGAATTGTTCGGCCGGCGAGGGAACGCGGGCAATGGTTGCGTTGACACTGCCCGCTTCCAGCGTAATCAAACTGTCCTGCAACGGTCCGGGAGAAATCGCGTCTTCGTTCAGCCGCGCCGAAACGATATCGATGATCGCTTCACCCGAAGCGCCTGGCGCCATTTCGAATTGGAAGACAAGCAACTCCAGATTGCCCGTTCCCAGCGGATCGGGATTTGTAATGGGGAAGAATGCAATCGTTGCGACACCGGCCGACTCGTTGACCGAGGCCTCGACATTCCAATGACTGGCGGCGGCCCCCGCCAGGATGTTGTCGCTCGGCAAGTTCAATCGTGCAGTATCGTAGGCGATCGTCAAGTCGGCCGCGATCAGCCCCGCTTGCGTTGTCTGAAAATTGAGCGGGACAGCCACGACATTGCCCTCTTGTGGCGCGGCCGTTCCAAACGAGAGGGTCAACAGTTCGCGACATTCAAGCGCTTCCGCCGCGAGCAGCGCATTGCCGCGCCGCGATCGCGCGCCTCGACCTTGACGCCGGACGGTCCGCGAAAGCAACTTCGCAGGTAGAAACCAGTTGCCTAGCGGCATGATGTCGCTCTCTCTGTTCCAGAACTCAGGGCCGACCAAATCGTGAGTTGCAAAGTTACCGAGCGTTAAACGAGATTGCCCGGCGCGCAAATCGTGCGCGGGTGCAGAAGTCTGCCCTCTTTCTTTAGATTAGCCAGAATCTCGGCAGGCGGCAACGAAGTCGCCCAAATTTGCCGGTGGAGAAGTGACTTGTCTCAGCAGGCCCGCGGGCGACGTTCAAGCGACGGGTTTCCCGTCCAATTCTGCAAAAAACTGGTCGATTGCCGAATTCGTCGTTCCCCCCTCAAGTTCCGATTCTGTATCCAAACTGTCTGTCAAATCCGAATTCGCTGCCGACGCTGTCGGATCGAGAGGCGAGTCCGTTGATGCAGGTACTGAACGGGGCGTTGGCAGCGGCGGCGCAGGGGTAGGCGAAGCGACGATGAGCGGTTTGGTATCGGTATTATCATGGGATTCGTCGGCAGTCGCCGTCGCAAGCGACCAGCCGTCGAGCGCCAGGGCGGACTCCGCCGAGGTGAAGGATTGCTCCGGCGGCGGTCCCAACGTTGGCAAGTCGGGAATCTCCGGTTGCGGAAAACCGACCGCTTTGCGGGCCACGAACGAGGCGTCGAGCGAGGAGATCGTGCCGTCGCCGGTCACGTCGGCAATCAATGCGGGATCGATGTTCGGATACGCCTCAAACGCGCGTTGCAGTCCCACGGCAACACGGGCAATGAACGAGGCGTCGAGCGCGCTATAAGTTCCGTCACCGGTTGTATCGCCGAAGAAGGAAGAAGTTTGAAAACTATTCTGGATCCGCGCCGAAATCGCGCCGCCGTTAATAATCGGATCGACAATCTCCAGCAACCCGGTCGTCCCGCGTGGCCCCGCCGCAGCGCCCAGAATTCGCAGCGGTGTGAATTCGCCGGCAGGCAGCGTTTGGCTTCCCTCGGCCACGATCGTCGCCACGCCGGCGCCGGGCACTTCGTCGACGGAAATCGTCCAGCCGGGCGGTATGTCGTTCGTTAATGCGGCCGAATCGAGATCGAAGGTTGCCGGGTTGAAAAGCAGGACGAAATCGATCGACGTCACGCCAGCGCCATCGCCGATTGTGAGCGGAATGCCAGGTGCGCCGTCGAGCGCTATCGCTTGATTCGGCCCCCGTACGACGTGCGGCAGCGACAGCAGCGGGTCGGCCGACGCGGCGACTGCAAACGGGAACACGAAATCGTCGCCGGCAATGCCGTCGTCGTTGCCGTCGAGCAGATTGCCGTTGTCGTCGACCAGTCCGTCGGCGCGGCTTTCGATTGTCAACGTGTAATTATCCGGCGCGAACGTTCCGTCGGTTTTGACGAAGTGCAATTCCTGCAAAGACGCATCCCAGTGGAGCGAACCGGCGATCGGGCCGGACACATCGCCGACCAGTCGAATATCAGGTGGCGCCGAGCCGTCGGCGCTATATAGGTTGAGCAACGACTCGTCGATCGTGTCGCTGCTAAGCGTCATGGTCGCCGTATTCGCACCGACAAACACATCGGTTACCACGAGCGTGCGGGCATTGAAGGAAATCGTGCCGTCGGAAGTGGCCGTGGGCAATTTTCCGCCGTTGAGTTGGGCGAGATCCACGAGCAAATCGGCGTCGCCGCCGGCAGGCGCCGACGTTTCGACAAACACGTGCAACACGGCCACGCTGCCCGAACCGCTGGCGAGCGGCGTGGTCGAAGAGAGTGTCAAGGCGGCCGTGCCGGCCGCGTCATCGACCGTGGCGGCGACACTCCAGTCATCGGTCAGTGCGCCGGTCAGTACGCTCGCGTTGTCGAGGTCGATGAACGTTGTGTCGTAACGAATTTCCAGGTC
>JAGQOS010000360.1 GCA_020427265.1 Planctomycetales bacterium | reverse complement strand
TTGAATTCGCCGGGCGTTCCCTGCTATAATCCCCACCTGGTCGCTAGTGCATGGTTGCCGATCGAAAAGGAATGGCATGGTGCGAAAAAGATTCTCGGCCTTCGGGCTGGCAGTGTTCGCTCTCGTGATCGGGACCGCGCTCTCGGCTAGCGCTCCACCCGCGTTGCAAGCCGCCGACTGGCCGATGTGGCGGCGCGACGCGGCGCGCACGGCTACCAGCGAGGAGTCGTTGCCCGAAAAACTACACCTGCAGTGGACGCGCGCGTTGCCGGCCCCGGCACCTGCGTATCGGGCGCAGCGGCTGCAATTCGACGCCGGCTACGAACCGGTTGTTGTTGGCAAGACGCTGGTCGTGTGCGTGCCGGCGAACAACTCGGTCGTGGCGATGGATACCGAATCGGGAGAGGAACGCTGGCGCCGATATCTCGACGGCCCGCCGCGGCTCGCCCCGGCTGTGTGGAACGACCTGGTGTTGGTCGGCGCCGATGATGGTTGCATCTATTGCCTGTCGCTAGCCGACGGGAGCGTGGCGTGGAAGTTTCGCGCCGTTCCTTCGCGACGCTGCCTGTTAGGCAACCGCCGGATGATCTCCGCGTGGCCGGTCCGCGGCGGTCCGGTCGTGGCCGATGGCGTTGTTTACTTCGCCGCCGGTGTGTGGCCGCTCGAGGGTGTGTTTCTCTATGCGCTCGAGGCGACGAGCGGCAAGCTGGTTTGGCATAACGATTCGGCCGGAACCATTTTCGGCCCGCAGCCCCACGGCGCGGAATCGCTCGGCGGCGTTTCGCCGCAAGGCTACCTGGCGCTGCAAGGCGAAGACCTGGTCGTTCCCTGTGGACAGGCTTTGCCGGCCTATTTCGACCGCTCTACCGGCCGGCTCAAAGAGTTTGCCCTGCCGACACCGGGCCGGTTGCCAGGCGGATGGTTTGCGGCATTCCAACGCGGCTCGAAAGATCTCTTGCTCGACGCCCAGGTGAATAGCGACCAACACGAGGACAAAGTCCATCAAGGTAAGGGAACGCCCGGCGTGCGTTCGACCATTTACGTTGGCGATCGCGAATTCAAGTTTTCGGAAGAGCTTCCGGGCATCACCGGCGACATCCACACGATGCTCGCGGCCGACGGCAAGCTATTTGTCGTCAACCGCGCAGGGCAACTTCATGCCTTGGGTGCGAACGAACCCGAACAGGTCGTACGCCATACCGCAACACTCGATTCGCTGCCGCAGCCCACCTCGCCCCCATCGCCCTTCATTCGGCAAACGGTTGCCTCCGCCGGAAAGCGACACGGCTACGCGCTGGTATGGGGCATCGAAAACGAACGCCTGCTCGATGCGCTGCTCGCCGAAACCCGGCTGCGCGTGATTGCCGCCGACGCCGACGCGGCGAAGGTCGCTGCACTGCGGCGGCGCTACGATGCGGCGGGGCTCTACGGCGAGCGAATTACGATTCTTGCCGACGATCCCCAGCAAATTCAATGGCCGCGCTACTTCGCCGATGTGCTGTGCGTCGCCGGCGATGGGCAGCACGTCGACTTCCAAGTGCTGCGTCCCTATGGCGGCGTGGCCGTGCTTGCAGGCGGGAGCGAGCCGCCGCAGGTTGTGGCAGAAGCTTCGGCCACCAGCAAGGAATTCACAACGGAGTTGTCCGCCGAGCTTTGTCTCGTTCGCCGCAGGGGGCCGTTGACGGGCGGCACGAATTACACCGGCGGATGGCGGAGCGAAGACGCCTTGGTGCGAGCGCCGCTGGGTGTGCTCTGGTTCGACGATACGTTGGGCCATTTCAAGCGTTCGCCGCAGCCGCTGTTTGTTGATGGCGTGATGATTTCGCATCCGAAGGACTGGCGTTCGCGGCATTCGGCCGGAGCGCGGCCCCCGTACGATTTGCTGCCGACCGTGCTGAGCGACGTCTATACCGGCCGCGTGTTTGCCGACGACGAAGCGCGGCCTGCCGCGCTCGAAGCTTCGCAGCGCGGCCGTTCGAATCCGCTGCTTTCGCAGTATCGCCCGCCGTATCAGAAAGACGACTGGAAACCCGAGACGCCGCGCCCGGGTGAACGCGTGAATCCGCTCACCGGCGAAAAGGAACCGCGCGTCTTTCCCAAAAGCTACGGCTGCGATGGCGGAGTCGATTATGGCTTTCTGTATACGATGCGCAGCGGAGCGGCGGCGTTTTACGACAAGCGGTTGGAGAGCGGCACGTCGTACATCGCCGGACCGCGTTCGGGTTGCACGAACAGCATCATTCCGGCCTGCGGCGTGTTGAACGTGCCGTATTTCTACGAAGGTTGCACGTGCAGCTACCCGCTGCCGGTGGGGCTGGCGCTGGTCGCCATGCCGCCCGAGTTCGAGCAATGGGCCTGTTGGGGGCCGGGCCAGGCCGAAGCGGTGCGGCGCGTGGGTGTGAATCTTGGCGCTCCAGGCGATCGGATGACCGAAGAAGGAACACTCTGGCTCGACATTCCTAGTCGCGGCGGGCCGTCACCCGAATTGCAGGTCGACATTCAGCCGAAGACCGCGCAGTTCTACTACAACCACGCGCTGCGCATTCGCGGCGGCGAAGGCTGGCCCTGGGTGGCGGCTTCGGGCGTGCTCGGCGCGCGCACGATTGCGATCCGCGGCCTGGTCGCAGGTGAGTATCGCGTGCGGCTCGTCTTCGCCGAACCCGCTGACGCGCAGCCGGGAGAACGAAGCTTCGACGTGGCGCTCAACGGCGCGAACGTGCTTGAGGCATTCGACATCGCACGCGCAGCCGGCGGAGCGATGCGCGGCTGCACGCAAGATTTCGAGGCGGTTTCTGTCGCTGCCGATGGCGTGTTGACCGTCGCGCTCGATCCGGTCCACGGGACTCCGGTGCTCTCGGGCATCGAAATCGTGGGTGCGGGGACGGAGCTGGCGCCGGCTTGGCGCGGGCAGCGCTGAGTGATTTGCCAGTTCGAAACGGGGGAATTCCGCAGCCTTGGCAGGTCTCGGCGGAATCGCCCCGTGCAGCAACTTCGCGTTGGCTCGATCTCTGCTCGATTTCTATTCGACGGAATCGGTAATATCCTCCCATGCATCCTTGACTACCCAATTTCCCTGGGATACGATCAAGGCTGGCGCTTCCCGCCCCGGCGGGGGGCGTGCGCAGACGTAACACCAATGATTGACAACTACTTAGCAAGCGATCGCTGTCTCGGTTCGTCGTGGCGCGACCGCGCTTCGAGGCGCTCACAGCCACTCGCTAACAGCTAATAGCTCGCAACTAGCAGCTAACTGCTACCCATCCGGAGATCCGCACCCATGGCTTGGCACAATTCTCTTCGTCGGCTTATTACTTCGCACGGCATGGCCGAGGGGCGTACTTCGAAGTCGCGCACCAACTCGCATCGCCGCCAACGCGCCGCGCAGTTCGAGCCTTTGGAAGATCGTCGCGTGCTGGCGACGTTCACCTGGCAAGGTGACGTAAGCAACGACTTCAGCAACGCCGACAACTGGGAAGAAGCCGCCGCGCCGACCGCCGGAACCGATCACACGTTGATCTTCAACACCGGCACGCCGGGGTTCAACAGCTTCGCGCCGAACAACGACATCGCCGGGCTGACGGGGATTACGATCGAAATCGTCGACAACAACGCCGGGTTTGATTTTACGATCGGCGGCAATGCGATTGGCCTGGCGGCCGCCGGAATTACGAACGGCGGAAGCGAGGTAGGCGTGACGTCGATCAACACACCGTTGACTCTTACAGCCGACTCGCAGTTCGACAACAACGCCGGAGGCTTGGGCATCTTGCAGGCGGTGGACAATGGCGGAAATCTGTTGACGATTAACGACGGCGGTGGTCTCACTGCGCTGTTCGGCGCGATCGGCGGCGCCGGCGGATTGACTTTTGCGTCCGGCACCACACAAGTCGCCGCAAGCAATACATATGGCGGTATCACAACCGTACTCAGTGGCGCGAACGCATTTGTCGAGTCGAACGGCGGTCTTGGCGGGACGGGACAGGGAACGATCGTGAATGACGGAGGGACTCTCGATTTTTCGGCCGGCGTCAGCTATACGGATGCCGAGCCGCTCATGCTCGACGGCACACTTCGAGCTATCCTCAACGGGCCCGCATCGTTTAATGGTCCTATAACGTTGACCGGCGACAGCAATCTTAGTTCCGGTGGCGGGGTGAACGATGTGCTGACACTCAACGGCGTCATTAGCGGCGGCGATAGCATTACCGTCCTGCAAGGAGTACATGTCCTTACCGCGGCGAATACGTTCAGCGGCTCTTTCCGTGTCGACGGCGGCACGGCCCTGGTGAATGGATCGCTTTCACCATCAACCGACGTATCCGTGGCCAGCGGCGCGACGCTCGGCGGTACGGGCGATGTCCAAGGTCCGGTCAACGTGCAAAACGGCGGCACGCTTTCGCCCGGAATATTATCGACCGTCATTCTTACAACCGGCGACCTTGATCTTAACAGTGGCTCGAATTTCGACATCGACATCACCAATCCCGGCGCCAATCCGGGGCTCGATTTCGACCAGATCCAGGTGACCGGGACGGTCACGATCGGCGCGGTCACGTTCAATCTCTCGGGGAGCGAAACGCCGTCCAATGGCGATTCGTACCTCATCATCGATAACGACGGCGCCGATCCGGTGAATCTCGGCGCAGGCGCCCCGGCCGAAGGTTCGGTCGTCGGCATGCTCAACGGCGAGGAACTGCGGATCAACTACCACGCCGGCGATGGCAACGACGTGGCCCTGTTCAATGGCCTGACCAACGCCATTATCAGCGCCAACTGGCTCGCGTTTGGCGAGGCGGGCGACGGCAGCGCCGATACGTTCCTCATCCAACACAACGGCGCCAGCGTCGAAGTATTGATCAACGACGATCCCACGCCGGTCTTCTCCGCGCCGATCGCCACGACCGGCCAGATCATCATCCGCGGTTCATCCGACGACGACACGCTCACGGTAAACAACTCGAACGGCCTGGTCGCGCCCGACATCATCTTCGATGCCGATGGCGTGGGCGCCGATAGCGGCGGCGGCGAGGACGGCGGCTTCCCCCGGCCCGGCGGCTTCGACACGCTGAGGCTCATGGGCGATACCGAAGCCGACACGATCTACAACCCGGGCGAAACGAACGACGCCGGCGGCGTGTTCCAAGTTGCCGGCGACGTGGTTCAGCGCGTCGAGTTCTTCGGCCTCGAACCGGTGCAAGTGATCGGCGTTGGCGGCACGATTACGGTCGGCGCGCAACTGGCCGGCATCGGCTTCCCGCAGGCGATGAACGACGCGAACGACATCAACTACACCCGCAGCCCGAACAGCCAGGCCGGCTTCTTCGCCGGACTCGACGCCGGCCGCGTGACCGTGGATGCTTACGAGTCGATTGA
>JAGQOS010000035.1 GCA_020427265.1 Planctomycetales bacterium | reverse complement strand
AATTGTCGGGCCCGGTGTTCTCATCGAGTCGGCGAATCAAGTAGCCGATCGCGTGGATAAACTGCTCGTGCCGGCATGCCGGCGCATAGAGCAGCACGTTGTTGGCCAGTTCGCGTAGCGCCCGGCGCTGGTGGTTCGCCATGCCTTCGAGCATTTCGAACTGCACTTGGCTCAGCGCGTCGTTCTCCAGAGCCAGGACAATGCCGTATGCCAGGTCGAACAAGTTGTGCGATGCGACGCCCAGATAGACGGCCACGCGATTGTCGGCGCGCATTCCCTCACGCAGCATCCGCTTGTAGTTGGCGTCGGTTTCTAGTTTTGATTTGAACGGCGCCTGCGGCCAACCGCGCAGCGAGGCCTCCACCTGCTCCATCTCCATGTTGGCCCCTTTGACGATGCGAATCGTGACCGGAGCGCCGCCCCGGGCCACGCGCTGCCGGGCCCAGGTGTTGATGCGTTGCTGGGTGGCGAACGAATCGGGAACGTAGGCCTGCAGCGCGATCCCGGCGCGGCATTGTTCGAGCCCCGGGCGACTCAGCGTTTGCATGAACGCCTCGGCCGTAATGGCCATATCACGGTACTCTTCCATGTCGAGGTAGACGAATTTTGTGGTCTCCGTTCCATCGGCGCGGCGAAATGTGGCGCGCGCGGCGGCTCGATAGAGCAGTTCCAGCCGATCTGAGAGCGTGCGAATCGTGTGTTCGCGGGCCAGGGCCGAGATTTGCGAGAAGATCGTCGAGATCTTCACGGAGATGACTTCGATCTCCGGCATCTGTAGCGCCTGCAAATAGGCCTGCAGTCGCCGCGATGCTTCCTCTTCGTCGAGTAAAGCTTCGCCGAGGAAATTGACGTTCATTCGCACGCCGTCTTGCTGCCGCGAACGCAGATGTTCGGTCAACATTTCTTGTTCGGCTGGCAAGACGACGTTCGCCGTTTCGCGCTGCATCTTTTCTTCGACCAACGGCACGGCGACACCGGGCAGGTAGCTGCCAAAGGTCTGAAATCCCTTGAGCAAGGCCTGATCCAGGCGGCTGAAGAAGCGGGGAATGCCTTGCACGTCGAGAATGTGAATCATTTGATCGGCGGCCCGCGCCGCGCGATGCGAGCGGAACGCTTCATCGGTGATTTGAATCAGCGTCACCTTGTCTTCGGGGTGCTGCATCATCCGATCGAGTTCGGCTTGCTGCCGACGTTCGGCCGACGATTGCAGTTGGCCCGCGCGCGCCTGCAATCGCCTGGCTAGAAACAGCGCCTTTTGCACGGTGGGAGAAAGGGCCGACGCATGATCGAGACGAAAGTCGGCTAGCTGCGCGGCCAGCGACTGGGCGACCGCATGGGCAAGGCTGCTGCGCGAATCCGACATCGACGATCGCCCTCCCCTTGCCTGGCCATCCGGCGCCGACTCGTCAAGCAACGGGCAGGCGCAGAGTTTTTCCTGTCGCCATTATATCCGATGGCGACACGACTGCCGAGCGATACGAGCGATGCGAAGCTTGCGGGGCAAACGCGTGAGCCGCAAACAAATGGAGTCTAGGCTGGCTGAAGTTCTGGTGCGTCGGCGTCCTCGAAGCGGTCGCCGCGCGAGGCGTCGGGCGAAGCGTCGTCGGTCGCTAGTTCGGGTTTGGGGCGTGTGGCCAAGGCGGCCAAGTACATCGCGGTCACAATCAGCAGCAAGGCCTTAATGCCGATGACGAACGTTACCGATTGCAGCAGGCCGCCCACCAGGCCGCCGATCAAGTTAGCGCCGAGCGCCGTGTCTTTGCGCTGCGCCGCAACGAACGAGCGGACAAACACGATTCCCGAGAAGAACATCGGCAACGTGGTCAACGAACCGACGATCAACGCCTTCGAGGCGTAAGGCAAGAAGGCGAATCGCGAGATATCGAGGAAGTAGAGCCCCATGCTCGAAGCGATCAGGCCCGAATAGGCGACGGCGAGCGGTAATCGCGGGAATTTGCTCGCCGTCAGATTGGCTAGCAGGATCATCGCCAGGATCGCCGAAATGATGACTGCGTTGACACTCCATGTATTGCCGAGCACGACAGCGGCCTTGCTGATATTCTGAACTTCCAAGAGCAAAAACGCCGCGCCCAGGAAGAAGAAATGCCAATCGTTCCCGCGCCACTGCGTGAGCAAGCCGGGCGTTTGTAGTCGCCGTTGGCAGTAGATGACCAGCGCCACCATCAATCCGCCCAGCACGTAGTAGAGCCCCGGGATGCTGGGCGTTTGCAGATAGATGTACGGCCAGTCGTCGGTCGCTGTGCGAGTCGTATGCGTGTAGTTTGTTGGCGCCAGCGCATCCCAGCGATCGATTTGCGCCACCAAATGCGGGTGCGAGGCGAGCCCAGCCCGGATCGACTCGGCATCGCCAACGACGAACATCATGCCGCCCCAGCCGCTGCTCGAAGGCGGAATGCAGAACGAAAGCGGTTCGCAACCAAACACGTTCATCAGGCAATGGGCCATGCGATCGGCCACGTAGGGCTTTTCGGCTTCGAATGAGAGGAACATCACGCCACCATCGGCCAGCAATGAGCGCGCCCGGCTCAGGCTTTCTTCCGTGTACACGTAGTGATCAAGCCGGGCGTTGGTCATGGCGTTCATCGTATGCGAGTCGAGCAGTCCAAACACAATGAGGTCGTACTTCTCTTCGGTCGTGGCGAAGAACGAACGCGCGTCGTCGTTCACGACGCGAACAGCCGATGAACTGTAGGGTTGCTCGGGATGATGGCGACGCCCCATTTCAATAATGGCCGGGTCGATTTCAACCGCCGTTACGCGCTCGGCGCCGCCGCGCAACACACCGGCCACATCGTTGCCCGAGCCGGCGCCGACGATCAAAACGCGTTTGGCCGCTGGGTGGAACTGCGTGGGCAGATCGTATTGGCTCAAGCCGTACAACTCAGGTTTGATCTTGGGGTTCGCACGCACACCGCCTTCGCTCAAGTCGATCATCGCCTGATATCCGGTATTATTGACCGAGATACGGTACTTGCCGGGCCACAGGTGATCGGCATCGGTCAGCTCTTCGAGGACGAGTTTCTGATAGGGCGACCACGCCACCTCCATCGCGCCGGGTTCGCGCTGCGCGACCCAAGCCAGGGCGACGACGATTATCATCAAGCCGACGTTTGCCACGCGCTCACGACCTTCGCCCAAAAACGCCCACAGCAATCCACCGGCCACGACAAACCAAGCGACGGGGGGCAGTGAAAGCGCACTCAGGCCCACAAACAACCAGATGCC
This sequence comes from Planctomycetales bacterium, assembly GCA_020427265.1. Lineage (GTDB taxonomy): Bacteria > Planctomycetota > Planctomycetia > Pirellulales > JAGQOS01 > JAGQOS01. Next base: position 15,668 of record JAGQOS010000035.1, on the reverse strand, counting down.
AATCAAGCTGCCTGCCACATTGACCGAATAGGCCTGAATTGTCTGAGGGTGATCGTCCATCAGGCGGCCGAGAATGCGTCCGAGCGGAATGAACATTTCCCACAGAATCAGCAACAGGGCGAATGTCATCGCCAGGCCTAGCGACACCTTCCAAGCCGCTTCGCCCTGGCTCGTAGCAATCGAGTGGTTCCACATCACCAGGTCGCCGAACAGGCTGAGATAGCTGCTAATCTGAGCAAATGCGATTCGCGTTAGCGGCACAGAAAGCAAAGTTGTCAGCAACGCGAGCGACAAAAGGATGTTGCGCACTTGAATCGGCTTGCGGCACGTAAAACATCCCATGCCAAGACCCAGAAAACAGACGACCAGCACGGTATTCTGAAGATAGGCAAATATGCGGATCTCCGTACCGATCCAGCGAATCAGCATCAGCTCCAGGAAGAGCCCAGATACGCTAACCAGAAAGAGCAGCAACAGTCGTCGACTCGGCAGAAGGCGATCCAAGAAAGCCGAGTTGTGCTGGAGTGTCGCGGTCGAATTACGCATTGCTCACCTTGCAAATGTTGGCGGAAAGTCGATGAAGGCCACGCCGCGCAGCATCGTTGGTCGCCAGCATGCTGCGCTATCGGAAGCATAGTTCGTTTCAGTTGCCTCGCGGTGATTCCGCCTGTAATCTCGCGAATCGTCGATTCGCGCTGACCGTTACAATTGCGCGAATCCGCCTTACGTGCATCGTGTCGGCGATGTTGGCGAATGGCAACATTTCTCCCTTACGGCCGTATTAGCCGTTGTTCTGGAGCGACGCGGCGCGGGATGTCGATCAACTCGGCGGACCGGAAAATCCTGCGATCCCGCCGGCGCGCGAAGGGATCGCAACTTATGTTTACGTAGCGATTTGCCGCTTCCATGGGCCGATTCCGCGCAGGAATTGTCAACCAAGCGGGCTGCGGGATCGCGCACGATGGCACAAGGTTCGCCCTGTTCCTGGGAATCCAAGGCCGTCGGGCCAGGCACGTTACATGCACTCGAATGAAATTCGCACGCCATGAATCGAAATGCTCCTTTTGAACTTTCGCTCCGCGACGTTTATCGCGTGATTTTTCGTCACCGCCAAAAGGCGATTGCTGTCTTCGGCATCGTCCTGGCGCTGGTGGTCGTCTACACGGCCGTCGCGCCGCGCAGCTACCACTCTTCGGCAAAACTCTTCGTGCGCCTGGGGCGGGAAAACACGAGCCTCGACGCTACGGCCACGCTCGGACAATCGCCGGTTATTTCCATTCCACAATCGCGCGAGAACGAGCTGAATACGGTCGTCGAGATTCTGGCCAGTCGTTCGCTCGGTGAACAAGTGATCGAGCGGGTGGGGCTGCAACTCTTTCTCGGCGAATCCGCCCCAGAAGATCCCATGGCTCGCGAAAAGGCGTTGGCCGCGTACCTGCAAGGCCTGAACGTGGAGCCCATCACGAAGTCGAACGTTGTCGCCATTTCGTATCGCGCCCGTGATCCTCGCGTGGCTCAGAAGGTCGTTGCAGCGTTGACAGATATCTACTTGAGCGAACATGTGCGACTCAATCGCACGGAAGGCGCATTCGAATTTCTCGAGGAGGAAACGGCGCGTGTGCGCGAGCAACTGGCACACAATGAAAAACGGCTCCGCGAATTCAAGCGGCAAACCGGCATCGTTTCACCCGAGGAGCAACGCAGGCTCCTTGTCACGCGCGTAGCTCGGCTCGAAGACGCGCTGCTCGATGCCGAGTCGGCCTTGATCGCCGGCGCATCCGAAGCGCGCGTGTTGCGCAATTCGCTCGGCGGTTTGGGCCACATCCAGGTAACAGGCCACGGGTCGTCCCTGGCCAGCACGGCGGCCGACGATGTGCGCAAACAACTCTACTCGCTACAACTCCGGGAACAGCAACTGCTTTCTCAGTATACCGAAGAGCATGTGCTCGTGCGCCAGGTGCGCGACGAAATTGACCGCGCCTTGGCCTTGCTGCGCCAGCGAGACGGCGCGGCGCAGGCGCCTTCGCATCAGGGGCAAGACGATGTCGCGACGGGCATCGACACGTTGGTCGACCAGGAGCCGCGGTTGATCGCCTTGAAGTCGCAGGCGGAAGAGACTCGTCGTCAACTCGCCGAGGCGCGGCGCGACGTGGAACAATTCAACGAAAACGAGTACCGCATTGCCGAATTGGAACGAGAGATTCAATTGCTCGATACAAACTATCGCAAGTACTCGGATAACTTGGAACAGGCGAGAATTGATCACTCGTTGGAATCGCGTCGCATGTCGAACATCAGTGTGGTGCAGCCCGCAACTTTCGAACCGCGGCCCGACAGCCCCAAGAAAGCGCTATTGCTTATCTTTGGCGCCGTATTCGCGACGGCCTGCGGCGTGGGTGTATCACTTGTGCGCGAGCTGCTCGACCACTCGCTCAAAACACCCGAAGAAATTGAACGACGTCTCGATCTGCCGACGCTAGCGGCGATTCCTCGGGTCGAGCGCGGCGAATACGTCCTTTCAGGAAGGAACTAGAGTATGACCTCGGCGATAGTCGACACCAATACGACCGGCTTCAATTTCTCGGCACCCTCGATCCCGAGCGAGGTGGCGACCCACTACCTTTCACTACTCGAACGGTTGGGACCCGAAAAGAACGCACCGGGCTTCGCCGTTCCGACGGTCGGGCTGACGAGTTGCTACAGCGGTGAAGGCGTGAGCACGGTAGCCGCCAATTTAGCGATTACAGCCGCCACGACTTCGAATCGTGACGTGCTCTTGGTCGACGCGAACTTCGCCCGGCCATCGCTGCGTCGCGCATTCCAAACGCCGCCCGGTCCGGGGTTAGCCGAAATCCTGTTGGAAGATCGGCAATGGGGCTCCGGTGTGCAACCGTCGAGTTTCCCGCGCCTTTCGCTCATGACGACCGGCACGCGGCCGGCCGACTTCGCTCAGGCTTTCGACAGCGATGCCCTCGGGCCGGTGGTCGATCAGCTTCGCGAGGCGTTCGATCTGGTGGTATTCGATCTGCCTCCGGCTGGCCAAGTGGCCTGCTGCACGCGATTTGCCCGATTGCTCGACGGCGTGCTGCTCATTGTCGAAGCTGAGCGTGTGCGTCGCGAAGTCGCCCTGCGGACGACCGAGCTGCTGCGCCGTGGCAATGTTCACTTGCTCGGGGCCGTTATGAATAAACAGATTCAGCACGTGCCCGACTGGCTCTATCGTACGCTATAAGTTAAATAGGGAGCACCGCGCTCGAATTGCGATGGTCCGCTCCCTTTCGGATTCGTGCTGCAAGCGTTTCAACCGTTAGAAACCATCGTTACCTGGAAAGTAAAGCTCAGCGAGATGAACTCGACCAACGACAACCAATTCACGCTGTTCGGCAAATTGACACAAAGCTTGAGCAGCTTCTTGCGCGCGGCCGAACCGGCAAATGCTTTGGGTTTGAAGAGTGTGGCCGAAATGAACGATGTACTTGCCCGCGAGCGCGCTCGTAGCGACCGTAGCGGCAGTACGTTTTCGCTCATTGCATTTGCCCCGAACGAGGCAGCAACCCCGAGTGAAACACTCCCGCAACTCGCTCAGGTCATTCGCAAACGAGTCCGCTCGTTCGACGACGCCGGCTGGCTCGAACCGGAGATTCTTGGCATCGTCCTTGCTGGCGCCGATGCCCAGGGCGCTTGGACCGTGGCCGACGACATCCGCACCTCGCTACCGGCGGGCAGTCCAGCGCCGGCCTGTCGTGTGTACACTTATCCCACGAACACGTGGAACGGCCGCGACGACGACCATGCCGAACTCGAGGCGGTTTGCCAGGAGCTGCTGGCGGGCGACAGCGAGACGCCAACATGCGATACGGCACCCGAGGCTGTCGAGCCTCGCGCCGTGCATGCCATGGAACAACTCTTCGAACAACCGACGCCCCTCGCGAAGCGAGCGGTCGATGTTGTCGGTGCGGCGATCGGGCTGTCGTTGCTGACCCCGCTCTTCGCGATTGTCGCGGTCGCGATCAAGATCACGTCACCCGGTCCAATCTTTTTTTTTCAGAAGCGCAGCGGCCGTGGCGGGCGTCCGTTCGACATGGTTAAATTCCGCTCGATGGTTGTCGATGCCGAATCTCGCAAGGCCGAATTGATGGCGCAGAACGAACAGGACGGCCCCGCATTCAAGATTAAGAACGACCCGCGCATGACGTCGATTGGGCGCTTCATTCGCGCGACGAGCATCGATGAACTGCCGCAACTCTGGAACGTGCTGCGAGGCGATATGTCGCTGGTCGGTCCGCGCCCGTTGCCGTGCAACGAAACGGAAGGCTGTCAGCCGTGGCAAAAGCAGCGGCTGGACGTCACTCCGGGACTCACCTGCATTTGGCAAGTGAGCGGCCGCGCGAAAGTCGTTTCATTCGCCGATTGGGTGCGCATGGATGTGCGCTACATTCGCAATCGTTCGCTGCTGGCCGACTTCCGCCTGATTCTCGCGACGCTTCCCGCGATGGTGGCCAAGAAAGGACATTGATCGTGCGCTCGCCGGGTGATCTGACGCAGAGCCTGATCAACTACGCGCCCGTTCCGCTGCGCGCTACGCTCCCGAATTGTGCGACGGAGGCATTCAGTATTTTGATGTACCATCGCGTGTGTCCTAATTACAAGGGGCTCCCACGTTGCCCTTGGGGTGTGACGCCGCGGCAGTTAAGCGAGCAACTCGCGGGTTTACTCGAGATGGGCTATGAGGCGTGGCCGTTGAATCGCGTGCTCGAATATCGGCAAAAGAACAAGCCCGTGCCAAGCAATGCCTTTGTGGTTACGTTCGACGATGGCTACGCCAACAATCTGCACTGGGGCCTTCCGGTGCTCAAAGAGCTGAACGTGCCGGCCACCGTGTTCGTGGTTACCTCGATGCTCGATCGCTACGAGCCGTATCCTTCCGACGAGTGGCAGATGGCCGGTTCAAGTCGAGTTCCCGCTAAGACCTGGGTCTCGCTGACCTCGGATCAGGCGAAACAACTGCTCGATAGCGGACTCGTTCAACTCGGCGCGCACACGCACACGCATGTCAACCTCGCCGAAACTCCGCAGGTGACGGAAGTCGAAATCTTCACCAGCCTCGTCGAGCTATCCGAGCGATTCGACTTGCAGCACATTCCTTTCGCGTTTCCATACGGCGGCGTGCCGGAAAACTTCGACGACGCCATGATCGCCCGCCTTCGCAATGCCGGAATGACCTGCGCACTGACCACGCAGGAAGCGCCGGTCGGGCCAGGGCAATCGCCGTTCGCCTGGGGGCGTTTCACGGCCCACCGCACCGACACGGCGACGACGCTGGCCGCCAAACTCGACGGTCACTACACGCTGCTCCGCGACGCCTGGCGCAAGGTGCGCGGGCAATAGCCCCATTCGCGTTGCTTTCTGGCTGTCAATCGGCGGCAGGAGAACTGCGAAGTCGGGGTCTGGTCCATTTTTCGGCGAGTGACGGATGCAACTTGCTTACAATCGTCGGCCGAAAACATGGACCTGACCCCTTCGCTCTTGACTTGCAGTTCACCTGCAGTCGGGTAGTGGTTCACTTTGAAACCTAAGCCTTGGCCGACGCCAGATAATCCGTCAATCGCCCGCCGAGCCGCTTTTCCTCTTCCTCAATCATCTTCACAAGGTCCAACACGGTAAAGGCTTTGTTCGCGACGCCAGCGGCCACAGCCGGCGTGGTTTTGAGCGTTTGATGCTTGCGGATGAAATTGTAGTGGAAGTAGTGCAACGCGACAGCGTGCTCGTGGTTCTCGATTTTCTTGCTGAATGCGTTAGTCAATCGGGTGAATCGTCGCATCGACATACGCATGGTGAGGTTCTGGCGTTCAACGTAGCTGGTCGAAATGTACTTGGGGTCGGGATTGCCGACTTTCGCCTCTTTCTTGCAGCCCTTGCATTCGGCCGGGCTGTATCGCTTCTCGGCTTCTGCGTCGTTGCCGTAGACCTTGACCAGCATCGCGTAGTCGACGGAGCCCTGGAAACCTTGCTCGACAGCTTCCAGGTAGGCGTTGTGGCCATCGCTGGTTAGCTGAATCCGGGTGTCGATCCGGCTGGCCGTGTCCTTCACGAATTCCGTGGCGTAGTAGCCGTCGCGAAGGCCGACAAGATAGCTGACGCAAAGTTTCGAGTCGGCGTCGATCGCGGTCCAGGTCCAGACGCTACCGAATCCGTCCGCGCCCGCCTCTTTCGCCTTGTCCTTGCATCCGCAGAATGACCAGATTTCGTCGACCTGCACCCGCTTGGAGTCGAGGCCGCGAACGAACAGGTCGTGGTATTGGGCGCAGAACGTGCCAGCGTCGGCCAACAGCCGGAGCACGGTGATTTTCGAGACGTCAACCATGCGGGCCGTGGAGTTGATGGAATTCCCTTCGACCAGGGCCGACAGGATCATTGCTCGTTTTTCGGTGCTTAGCTTTCTCATGCCCGGATTATACTTGAGCGGTCAAGCATTTGTCAACTGGCTGGTAAAATAATTTAATGGATATTTTAATAACCTGTTGACTTTTAAAAAAAGAGGCCGTAGATTTAAATATGTTCACCGCAATTAAAGTGATTGGCGTAAATCATGGATATTAAACAGTTTAGCGTTAAAGCGACCGGGGAACTGTTGAAGCTACAGACAAAGGCTGGCTGGGCATTCGTTCCTGAAGTAATGCCGCCGAAATGGAAGTTTCCAGAGTCGATGTGGCCACTTCTGGTTGAAGCACGTACGGCTTTAGCAGCCTTGAATGGGATTGGCCAAAGTCTGGACGAGCCGGAACTACTATTGAAGCCTCTGCAAAACCGCGAAGCGCTAACCTCGTCAAGCCTAGAGGGAACCTATGTAACGCCGGAGCAGCTATTAATGTACGAGCTCGATCCGCGTGAACCGAAGGCATCAGACGATCGGGTCGCGGACTGGAAAGAGGTATTCAACTACAGCAACGCGCTTCGGCACGGTGCTGAACGACTATCGTCCCTTCCATTGTGCTCACGACTCATTAAGGAAATGCACGCAATTTTGATGCATGGAGTTCGCGGCCGAAATAAGGCTCCGGGAGAATTTCGGAAGTGGCAAGTGCAGATAGGATCAGACGCGCGGTTCGTGCCGCCGCCCGCCAGTCACGTTGATGACCTGATGACAAACCTAGACCAATACATGAACAAGAGCAACGACTACGATCCGCTTGTTCGTTGCTACATCGTTCATTATCAATTCGAGACAATTCACCCATTCGGCGACGGCAATGGCCGCGTTGGTCGATCGCTTTTGGCGTTAATGATTAGCCATCTCCTCGGGCACACTCATCCGTGGCTCTACATGAGCGCATTTTATGAGAAGTACCGTGATGAATATGTCTCAAAAATGTTTAACGTCAGCACAGAAGGCTCATGGGAAGAATGGATTGAGTTCTGTCTGCGCGGCACGCTACAGCAAGCGCGAGATTCAATTGCACGATGCAAGAAGTTTCGTGAACTGAAAAAGAGATACCAAGAAGACGCGGGAACACTCACCCCGAGAACGTACAAGATCATTGAGGGTTTGTTTACTAAGCCACTCGTTTGGGTGACGCATGTAGCGGAGCAATTTTCCGTATCATACCCCACAGCAAAATCCGATCTTGATCGCTTAGTGGACGCTGACATTCTTCGGGAACTGCCAGATTCGAGACCAAAGGCATATTACGCGCCTGATGTTATGAAGGCTGCATATCACGAAGGGGAGGAAGATGACTAACTGAAGTGGCACTCGCCTTTTCACTCCATTGATATTAAATCGACGCCCACGTCGAAGAAGGGAGGTGAGGCAAATGACAAAATGCCCGTGCCCTAAACCGGCACCAAAAAAGCCTGGGCCTAAAACCGTTCCCGTGCGTCCACACAGACGGTCCAAGCCCAGGCCAAGCAAGCCGTGTAAGTAAGTGCATGTAGCACAGGCGAGTGCCACTTCTACTTTATCTTTTTTCCCAGCGAGTGGCAGCCGCCTTTTTGGCAATTTCCACCCGTTGCTCCGCAGATAATCGCTCCGCTCGCGACTTCCCACCCTTTAATCCTCCGCGCCGCCCCAATTCAGCGGCTGCCGGAATCCTCCCCGCCTCATAGCCAGCCTCAAACGCGGCCCTGAGCAGCGTCATCCCGCGTTCGTCGACCTTCTGAATCCCCTTGGACCATTCCAGCCAGGCAGCTTCCAGATCAGCCGGTGTCTCGCCCTGCGCGGCGGATTCGCCTACAATTCTGGCGGCGTTCTCGTTGGGGTCGGGATTGTGCTGTTCGTCTCGGCTCATGCCTTAATCATAGCAGATTCTCGGCAGGGCCAGAATTTCAAAGTGAACCACTACCTGGGCGTGGGGCATGTTGACGGAACTCTGCTGAATTCATATACTTACGTGCCATCGTTTTACAGCAAATTCAGCCACAGGACCATGGCATGAGCATTGGCGAAGGCGCGGGAATCGACATGTCGACGATGCGGGGCCGCGACTACCCCACGATTCGGCAGTTCACCGTCTTTCTCGAAAACCGTGTCGGGCAGCTTCTCGAAGTCATTCGCCGTTTCGAGGGGAGCAAAGTCCGCATCGTCGCGCTCTCGATCGCCGATTCTACCGAGTGCGCCTTCGTCCGCTTTCTGCTCAGCCACCCCGAGCAAGGCCGCGAAATCCTTGAACGCGCCGGCCTCGCCTTGATCGAATCCGACCTGATCGGTGTCGAACTCCCCGCGGCCCCGCAGCCGCTGCTCCGCATCTGCACCGCCTTGCTGCAGGCCGAAATCAACATCTCCCAAGTGTACCCGCTGCTGGTTCGGCCCAACGGCAACCCGGCCGTCGCCCTGATGGTCGACAACCTGGAGATGGCGCTCGAGACCCTCTCGACGAAGGGATTCACGATGATCACCGAGCGCGACCTGCAAGGCGACGACGAATAGCCGGCAGTCGCACCCACTTCTAGCGCAGCAAATCGACGCAAGTGGCCATGCATCATCGATGCACCAGAGGAGCCACCGCCCAACTGCCGTTTTCCCGGGAAAACGACCATGTTGCGGTGCAGAAGAGTGCATAATGGTGCACCGAACGCATAGTGCAACGATGCACTTTTGCCGCCGTGCAGTTGTTGCCTTGGGATGGCCCGGCGGGTCGTTTAACGGCAAGCCGCAGGCGCCGGCGCGTCGTGAATCCCGCAGGCCATAGACTCGTAACCGGAACCTTGCATCGTAGGCCGGGCCGAGCGTAGAGAAGTTCCGGCAGCCGTGAGAATCGCTTCCGGCCCGCCCTGCCGGAACGTCGTCGCGGCGTTGCTCGATCGGACCTACTTCCTCGTAGGTCGCTCGCTGCACGTCTTCGCCTGCGGCTTGCCGTTAAACAAGAAGTGCGCGCCCAGGGACTGTCCCAATTTTCGCGCCCGCGAAAATGGGACTGTCCCTCTCACGACGCGAGTGGCGCAAGAGTTCCGTCGCGCGTGCGAGCCCGCATTCCAAATTCGACGTTAGATATTCGAAATTCGAAATTAGCTTTTGTCCGCGTTTATCTGGTGCCGGCCGCGTTTGGCCGCTTTTCGCGTACATGTTCACCGGACACGCCCTTTACAGGCCCATGCGTTCGCGCCGTTTCCGCGCCCCACGCGTTTCGTCCAACTCCGCGAACCTCAAATCGTCATTCGTCATTCGTCATTCCAAAGCTGTCGCCCTTTGTCGCAGCCGGCGAGCGAAATGGCGTGTTTTGTCGCTTCCTGTCGCAACCCGGCGACAAAACGCGACAGGCTGAATTGCCGAAATTCCCGCGTTTTTCGCATGGCCAAGGGGCGAATGTCGCCTTTTGTCGTGTTTTGTCGCGTATGGGCGTTTTTACCAACCGCGACATTCGAGGCAGCTTGCCGACCCACCCACAGGCCGATCACTTCGCTCCCTCAACCCTAGACACGTAGCCCTAGACCCTCAGCCCTGGACTCTAGTCCCGGTGTATGTAAGTATAATCAAACGTAAATAAAATGCAATCCGGTAAATCGCCATTTTGTGCTACAAACAAGCGGTCTACATTTCCCAGTCAGGCGGCGGTGGCAAACCGGATAAGGGGAACCGGATAAGGTGGCAGGATCCAAGAAACTAGGGATCTACGGAAGTTCAAACGGAAGCTCGATTCGGCAGCGCAACCGCCGCAGGGCGCTGCGTGAGTTCGCGCACTTCCGCGCGCTTGCAATCGTTCTTAGCTCAAAGACTACGGCCGATCAGGTTGAACAGCGCTGCGGTGGTTTGTTCGTAGCGATCGTCGCTGTCGCCTTCCTGCGAGCTGCCGGCGGCGGAAGTGAAAAGGGTTTCGCCGTCGAATGAGCCGGTCCGATTCGGCCGGGGCGCCGTCGCGGCCAAGCCCGGCAAGGCCGTCGGTGGCAGTGCGGCGGGGCTGGCGGCGGATGGGCTCGGCGTATCGGTTAGCGGATCGCCCGACGTCGTACTTTGCGCCACGGCGAACGCCGCCAACGACAACGCCGGCGGCGGGGCGAACGTGTCGCCGCTTACCACGCGCAGGTTGTCAATCCGGTAGGGCAGATCGGCCGTGGCATTGCCAAGGTTCGTGAACCGAATCTGCGAGAGCCCGGCAAGCGACGTCGTTTCACCCGCACGTGCCGTCAGTACATCGTCGATGTAGTAGTCGGCCGTGCCGGCCGTTGTGTCGACGACGACCGAAAGCTTGTAGGTTGTGGCCGGCGCGAGCAGGTTCTGCACGAGCAACCATCGCGTGTTCGCATCGTTGCGCAGGAACAGGTAGCGATACCGGAAGGCCAGGTCGATCGAAGCGCCGGCCCCGTCTTCCAGGCCAATCTGCAGGCTCCAATCCTGGTTCATGAGCGCCGGTGTCGTGAATTCGGTTTCCAGCGTGAACAAGCCGCTGATCGACGCATCGAGCGTGGCCAGAATCGCGTCGTCCTCGCCGCTGGCTGCGCTGCCGCCGACGGCCAGCGCCAGTTGCCCCGCGTCGATCGCGCCTTGCAGCGTGCCGTCGGCATCGGGGTCGATGAGCGAAACATCGGCGAACGAGCGCTCGCTGAGTCCCAGCACAATATTCGCGTTCAGGTCGGCCGCCGTCACGCCGGGCGAAATGACCGGCGGCAACACAAAGGCCGGCGCGCCGGCAATGAAACGAATGTCGTCGAGCACGTACTGCAGATCGCTCGCCGCATAGCCGCTGTTCCTGAGCGCCAGTTGCGAAGCCTGGGCCAGGGCCGTCGTGAGTGAAAGCGCCTTGCCTTCATTCCAATAGACATCGACATCGCCCGACGTCGTATCGTGAACCACCGACAATTTGTACTGCGTGCCGGCAGCCAGGTCGCTGGCGACCCGCTGCCAAGCGCCGCCGTCGGCGCGGGCGAAGAGATAGCGGTAGCGGAAGGCGAAGTCGACCGACGCCGTGCCGCCGTCGCCAAGCGAAAGCTCCAGGTTCCAGTCCTGGCCCACCTGCGTCGGCGTGGTGATCGATGTCTCGAACGTGTAGGTTCCCGCTTGCTGCGGAACGATTGTGATGATGTGTCCGTCGCGCTCACCGTTGGTCGCCGCGCCGAGCAGGTCGACCACGAGCGCGCCAGCCGCTTCGGCAACTTGCAGCGTGGCGTCGCCATCGGCGTCGTCGAACGCGATCGCGCCAATCCCGGCTCCACTCGTCGGATCGAGCGACGGCGCCAGGCCCGACGCGTTGACGACCGTGCCTTCGGCCCCGGCGTTGACCGGCGGCGAATAGTGGCCCGCGCCATCGGTGGCGAAGAACGCATAGAAGTACGTTCCGGCGGCGAGCGTGCCGCCGTCGTTGTCGATCGCGCTGGTCGCCGCGCCTTCGTAAACCAGCGTGCCATCGGTTTCACTCGCCGGATAGCTGCCGGTTTTGCGCACAACGCGCGTGGTCGTATTCGTTGGATCGGGAACCCAGGCGAGCGCCACCTGCCCCGCGCCGCCCAGAGCGGTGGCCGTTTCGATCGGATCGATGGCCACGGCCGGGGGATCGAAATTCACGGTCAGTTTCGGATGGACCGCGCCTTCGGACGAATCGAAATCAACCCCGTCGACGGCCGTGGGCAGCAACGCCCAGCCAAAATTTTGGGCCGGGTTCGCTTGCCAGGCCGCCAGGCTCGCCGTCACGTCGATCGCCAGTGTGCCTACGCCAACTGCGCCGGTTGTGGCGTCGGCGGCGGCGGCGGCCTCCGAATCGTCGGTCTGGATGCCGGCGACGCGAGCGTTCCAACTCTCCGTGTCGCTCCAGGGTTGCAGCATTCGGTGCAATTCGATCGCGCCACCGGGGTTGGTCACGCGCAGCTCGAGCGTGGCGGAGTTCAACGTGGCGGCGAGCGGAATCTGACCCGCTCCGGGGCCGAACAGATCGTCGAAACGGAGGAGCCCTTGCACTGCGCCGCCCAGGTCGAGGCCATCGATATTGATCGACGCCGCGGCCGAGTTCTCGGCATTCGGCGCGCCCTCCTGCAAAAAGGTATCGGCCGCGCCGACGTAGCCATCGGCGCCTTGCTGAAACATCACGGTTTCGGAGAGATCGGGCGGCGGATCGAAGCTCACGATGAGCCGCGGCGGCGTGCCCCCTTCGGCCGAGTCGAAATCGATGCCGTCGTTGCCACCCGGCAGCAGCGCCCAGCCCTGGTTGTCGGCCGGGTTGGCCAGCCAGGCGTTCAAGCTCGCCGTCACGTCGATCCAGAGCATGCCGGCGCCGATCGATCCGGTGGTTGCGTCGGCTACGGCGGCGGCTTCGACATCGTCATTCTGAATGCCGGTGCCGAGCGAATTCCAGGTGTCGGCATCACTCCACGGTTGAAGCATCGGGTGCAGCGAAATCGGGTCGCCCGGATTCGTTACATTCAAGGCCAGCGTAGCGGAACCAATTGTCGAGCCAGCGGGAATCTGGCCGCTGCCCGCGCCAAAGAGGTTCTCGAATCGGAGCAGGCTCTGCGCCGGTCCGGGGCCCGCGCCAACCAGGCCGTCGACGTTGAGCGACGTGGCCGCCGCGTGGCTAGTCGCCGGGTTGATCTCTTCCACATAGGTATCGACCGTGCCGGAGTAGCCGGCCACCCCCTGCTGGAAGACGGCGGTCGTCAGGCCATCGGGCCCCGCGCCGCCGACCCACACATCGGTAATCGGGGCGGCGTTGGCCGCCTGGCCGGCGTGCGGCAAATCGTACATGTCTTCGATCGTGCGCAACACGTTGAAATGCGAGATAACTTCGCTGTACTCGCCCGGTTGAACGTTCGCGCCGACAAAGATTGTGGGAATGTGGTTGTCGATGAAGTCGTCTTCGTCGAACGTGAAGATCAGCAAGCTGTTGTTCGCCTTGGCCCATTGCACGTAGCCATCGAGATTCGTCTGCAACCAGGCGTCGCCGGCGGCGATCGTGCCGTCGTGCATGTCGTGATTCTGATCGGGCACGACAAACGAAACGGTGGGCAGCGTGGCGTAGTCGGTGGGAAAGCTCGTGAACGGCTGGTTCAGCGCGGCGGGAATTCCGTTGGTCGGCGAATCTTGCCAGTTCACCCAGGGATTGTGTTTTCGTTTGTATGCGCCGCTGTCGCCATCGAATCCGACCGAAGGCAGGCCGTCGGAATAGCCCACGAAGGTTTCGCCGGCGGCCAACAACTCGGCGCCCAGGTTCGGCGTGGTAAACGGCAGCCCCGTGGGCACTCCGTTGGTCGTGACACCTTGATTGGAACCGGAGAACAGGTCGAGATAGTTGGGCTGACTGGGGCGTTCGAGGCCATAAGACTGCGTGAACAACGCGCCTTGGGCGTCGTTGGCGAGCGAGTTGATATAGGGCGCGTCGGGGTTGCCTATAATCGAGTTGAAACCGTGGTTTTCGTAAACCACAACCACCAGGTGATCGGGCCGGGGAACGCTCGCCGTGAGCATTTCGCGCGGCTCGAAACATTCCACGCCGCGCAGCGGCTGCCGGCGCTTCGATGCGCCTCGACGTCGATCGCGAAACGGCTTCCCCAGAAGTTGAAACACGGTGCGCACGATTGCCTCCCAGAATTCGATTCGCCGAAGATGAGCCCGCGCTGCATCGCAGCGCCGCTGGGCAAGATAGCCGAATTGGCGCGGCGACACATCCTTCTTGCGCAGGGTGGGTGCGAATTACCCAGCGCCGGGAAACCAACTCTGGACTAGTATGCGATCCCGCCGTGCGTGGGGTGTTGGACGGCGATTGCGAAGCGGTTTCGTCAGCCGATGCGCGTTGCCAGTGGGCGCTAAGCAAACACGCCGTCGGGAAGTTCGTTGATGCGGCGAACCGTGATGCGCTTGATCGAATCCCAGGCCACGGTTTCGATAACGTAGCTGCCGTCGGCCGTTTGCAGGGCGAACACGCCGTGGCTTTCAAGCGAGAGTGATTCCGCCCACCAGTCGGGCAGGATCACTTCGCGCTCGGCCAGGTGGACTTCGATCACGCCGCCGTGTTGGCGCTCGTTCCAGAGTGTGGCGAACAGGCGCGCCAGGGGGTGAATGTCGACCGGTTCGGCGTCGCCGTAGAATTCGCCGACCGGTTCGTCGACCGCCTCGGCGTCGATCGCGTCGTCGTTGCTGCCAATGTCGCTGAGTTCTTCCAGATCGTCGATCGAGATCTCTTCCGCTTCCTCGATCTCGCCGATGTTCAACTGCAGCAGGTCTTCGTCGCCGCCATCGCCCAGCGTGCTGTCTTCTTCGGGTGTTTCGAGTTGCTCCTGGTCAGACTCGTCGTCGTAGACCGGAATGCGAAACTTCGCGCCGCAATGCGGGCACTGCCCCGGCTGGCCTTGCAGGCTCGAAGGGCCGTTGAGCTTATGGCCGTTGGGGCAGAGAAACACGATGTTGTCGGCCGGCGCTTTGTTGCTGGGCGAACTGGCGGCTTCGGCTTCGGGCGATTCGGCGCTGACCGAACTATCGGCTTCGGCTACGGGTTCGGCCTCGGCAACGTCTGCGGGAAACGGGATCTCGAAACTCGTGTCGCACTTCGGGCATTTGCCCGTTTTGCCCGCCCGATCATCGGGGCAGGCCAAGCGGTGGCCATTGGGACAAACGACGGCAATTGGCATGGATTTCAGCGCCCAGGGAAAAGATTCATCGGCACCCTTGCATCGTACTCCAACGAGCACGCCCCTTCAACGACCCCGCAAAATCGGACCCTCGCCGCGCGCTCGCCTGCCGGGCGGCGAGCCTGTCGGCCAACCGGGGCTGGCCGCTGCGGAGCGTTGGCCGTTGCCGTCGCGTACTGGGGTGCGACGGGGCGGTTGACTTCGAGAGGCCTCCCTTTCACACTAGGGGCTCCGGTGGCCGCGCCCCTGGCGCTCCACTCCTAGAGGATCGAGGGCGCCTGGCATGCTTATCTCGCCAGCTTGCCCGCCGCCAACGCCGGGTTTTCCTAGTTTGTCGCGAATCGCCTATTTGCCCCTTCGGGTCGCCTTCGATGCCCATCCATGTCATTTGCCCCGGCTGCCATGCTCGCTTTTCGGTAAGCGAAAAGTTTGCCGGCAAAAAGGGCCCGTGTCCGAAGTGCAAAAAAGAAATCCAGGTGCCGGCCGCGACCGAGGAAGTCAAGATCCATGCACCCGAGCATTCCGAGGTAGGCGCCAAGAGTGCGGGTGGCAAGCTGGTGCTCAAGCCGATCGAGCGGCAAGAGACGAAGGTCAAGCCCGTTCTGTTGATTGGCATGGTC
>JAGQOS010000359.1 GCA_020427265.1 Planctomycetales bacterium | reverse complement strand
TTTGGCAGCCGCCGAAGCATTGGATCTTGATTCGCCCGTGGCCGGTTCCGCCTATTTTTTGAGCCAAGGCGAGCCGGTTAATTGCTGGCAATGGATCGACGAACTATTGGCTTTGGCCAGCTTGCCGCCGGTTAGGAGAAGCATCTCCTTGGCCACGGCGAAGCGCATCGGCGCCGTTCTTGAACTCACGCATGCGGTGTTGCGAAGTTCTGGCGAACCACGCATGACACGCTTTCTCGCGGCCCAGCTTGGCACTTCCCACTATTTTAACATCGAACGTTCGCGGCGAGATTTTGGCTATGTACCGTCCATATCCACGGAAGAAGGAATGCGGCGTCTTGGCATGGAGTTGGCGGCAGATCGCTCTTAATGCGTAACTACAGACGTCGTGGTTGTAGAGAATTGCATGCACACGCCTAACGCCGGCAAAAAATGTGAGTTGGTCCTTGATCGGCGCGGACGCGTTGTCGTTCTCGTTGCTTCGTTCCTTGGCTGGATGTTTGCCGGCTGGGAAATGGCATTGCTGCCGTTGTCGGCACGCGCAGCAACAATCGGCCTGCTGCCGCAAGTTGATGCGTTTGAGATTGACCAACTCGTGGCCCAATGGTTCGCACGCTATATCGCGGCATTTCTATTCGGCGCGGCGCTAGGCGGACTTGTATTTGGCTGGTACGGCGATCACGCGGGACGAACGCGCGCCATGGGAATTAGTGTTTTGTGGTACTCGATTTTCACCGGCCTCACCTACGCGGTCGAGTCACCGCTGCAACTCGTCGTTTTACGATTTGTAGCTTGCATGGGAATTGGAGGCATGTGGCCGGCGGGTGTGTCGCTCGTTTCCGAGGCTTGGCCAAACGTCGCGCGCCCAACGCTCGCTGGGCTTATCGGCACTGCGGCTAACGTTGGAATGGCTTTGTTGGGAATTGCTGTTCGTTTAATCGGAGAGCTCTCCCCTGCGCATTTCAACTCACTCCGGAGTCTTGGCGATGGATCATGCTGCTCGGCGGAGCGCCAGTTCTCTTGGGACTTGCGATTTTGTTCCTTGTTCCTGAATCTCCTCGGTGGCTCGCCGCGCGGAAGAACCAACAGGAAATGCTGATCTCGAGTCCTCTCGTTCAAGTGTTTCGGCCTCCTCTTTTGCGATTCACGCTCTCGGGAGTTGCTCTGGGAACGATCCCGCTGCTAGGAGCATGGGGGGCACAGAAGTGGATTATTCCGTGGGCGGGACAAGTCGGTGCACGAATCGGCGTGGAATCGCTCAAAGCCGATACGCAAACCACTTGGGCAATTGGCGCGGCGATCGGCAGTCTCTGTGGTGGTTGGCTGGCGACTATAATCGGTCGCCGCACAACCTATTTTCTCGTCAGCCTCGGCTCACTGATATTGGCCGAATGGACCTTTCATTTCCTCGATCCGTCACAGGGTTGGGCCTTCCTAGGCCCCGTTTTCTTGCTCGGACTTGTCGCGACCGTCTACTTCGGATGGCTCCCGCTCTATTTGCCCGAGATGTTTCCGACGCAAGTCCGAGCGACCGGAAGCGGCGTGTCCTTCAATGCCGGACGCATCATTTCCGGCATTCTCGTCCTAAGTACGGTTGGCTTGGCAACAGCCTTTGATGGCAACTATTCGCGCATCGGTGGGGTCACTAGCTTGGTCTACATTGCTGGCATGATCGTCATCTTGCTCGTTCCCGCCACGCGTTCCGCAATTGATGAGGCGTAGTCATGACGAACGAACCAGTCGGGCTAGTGGGACTTGGACTGCTCGGGGCCGCGATCGCCGAGCGTTTGATCAGTGCAGGGTACGAATTATCCGGCTACGACTTGGCGACGGATCGGATGGCACATTTCAAGTCGCTTGGCGGGCGACCGGCGAGCGGGGTTGGTGAAACCGCCCGGATCTGCCGGCGTACGATTCTCTGTTTACCCGATAGTGATTCCGTCGAAGAAGTCGCGGCGCAATTGCTCCCGCAGCTAAAGCCGGGCGATGTTGTGATCGACATGACGACGGGCGACTTTGAGCGTACGCGCACATTGGCTCGATCGTACGCAAAATTAGATGTCGACTGGATTGACGCGTCGGTACTGGGTTCAAGCACATGCATGCGCCAGGGCGAGGCCACCCTCTTAGTGGGAGGTGATAAGCGACAACTCGAAAAACATGCGGAATTGCTACATTGCCTCGGCCGGTCGATGCATCATGCCGGGCCCGTTGGCAGTGGACAGGCCCTGAAATTGGCCGCTAATCTCGTGCTCGGCTTGAATCGTACTGCTTTGGCTGAAGGTCTTGTTTTCGCGGAACGATGTGGAGTTGATCTCGAAGTGACGCTGGAGGCGTTTTGCGATGGCGTGGCGTACTCTCGCTGCATGGACGACAAGGGGCCTAAAATGCTTAAGGGAGACTTCGTTCCCGTCGCACGTCTGCGTCAGCACCTGAAAGACGTGCGTTTGCTTCTGAAGTCGGCCTCCGCCGGCAATTTTTCATTGCCAATGACACGCGCTCACTCGGAGGTTTTGGAGCAGGCCATGCAAATGGATTTGGGCGAGCAGGACAATAGCGCCGTGATCGAAGCAATTCGTGGATACCGCTCACGCGGGGTGTGACGACTGGAGACTCAATCGTCGCCCCAGATTCCTATGCGTTGATCACGGGCGGCATCTTGTGCGTGGCGAAAGAGCCTTTTTCTGGAGTCGGAGTAATAAAACTCCAGTCGGGCGCGCCCCAGGCCATTTCGAATCAGCGACTCGTTAAGTAGGCGGTCATCCACCCAAACGTAAGCGAGAAAACGTTCAAACCGATCCTTCCTTTCATGATCGAATTCGAGTCGTGGCGAGCCTGCGGCGAGAAAGTCCTCGGTGTATCGCCTGGCTTCTTCTGCCCATGGCTCCGCCGGACGTTGTGGTTCATCGGGAAAATGAACTTCCGGCGTGTCGACTCCGATCAATCGCACGCGAGCGCCATTAGTCAGGCGAATGGTATCGCCGTCGATTACATATTCGACTTCACACACTCCTTCTTCCAGCAAGGAAGGAGCGGAGCGAACGCGGCTCTCTTGATACCAGCGCACGCAGACGAGCGCGAAGAGAACGCCTGCAAACCATAGTCGAGCGCGAGGACGACGGTAAAAACGGCGTCCCATCCGCGACTAATTGTTGCTAAAGTCAAATTGCTTCGCCGACGAAGTTCCCAGAGGGGCGCTCACAAACTTCTTGCGGCACTCGGAACAAAGGTCGTAACGTAACTGCTGGTAGACATCGTCGCCGATCTGATCATCGTCGACATCGTCGAGACGTTCCAAGATTTCTTGTATTTCCAAGAGTTCGTCTCGATCACCGTCGATGACATCTTCGGCCGGGTCGAGCGAGGCGTAGACTTCCATTTTGACGATGTAACGGACTTCGTTTCTAGGGTCGATCGGTCGCTTGCAGTGGTCGCAAGTGTAATGAATCATCGGAGGGACTTTCTTTCCTTCAACAGCGTGTTAGTTTGGCGCCGCCTCGTGCGCGAGTTCCAATTCGCTCGCCTCTTCTTCAATTCATCCTAATGTGGGCGCGAGCCGTGTAGCAACCCAAAGTATCAACTTTTTTCTCACGGCGCGCTAGCATTTCTATACACGCTCCGGCAGTCGCCCGACAATTTGCGTAAGGCGTCGAACCCATTTCTTTTGCCAAATGTCTTGACTCACGACGCATGGCCTGCCTTACCGGCGATGCCGAAGCAACAAGGCGCCAAGAATGGTTTTGGCCCCAATGGCCGCCACGTAATTGAAACCGCGACGATTAAGTTCGATTCCATTGCCGGTGACATGAAGATTTGCGGAAGGCGACAAAAGCCCCGTTTTCAGCGGTTTTCCGCGCTGGCTTCGAATCTGCCGGATGGATAAAATAGAATATGTAATCGCAAATCGCTTCTCCCGAGGAGAATGAATGACGGTTGCCGCGGCTAATGCCATCGACGCCAGCGTGCTGGTGCTGAATCGATCGTACATGGCTGTCCATGTCGTTACGGTGCGCCGTGCGTTTGCCCTCATCATTCGCGGATTGGCCGAAGTCATCCATTTGGAAGACGGGCAGTATGCCAACTATGATTTCGAGTCGTGGCGCGAAATCAGCGAGCTTAAACTCGAGTACGAGAGCAAGCACCCTCACGACGACTGGGTGCGCAGTGTGAATTTCGAGATCCAGGCGCCGCGTGTGATTCGGCTTCTGTCTTACAATCGCGTGCCGAAACATTCGTTGCGACTAAATCGGCGAAATATTTTCGCGCGCGATCAACATCGATGCCAGTACTGCCGTAAGCATTTACCGGCCGGCGAATTGACCTTCGATCACGTTGTTCCTCGCAGTCGAGGTGGCGAGACGAGTTGGGAAAATATCGTGTGCGCGTGCGTCGCCTGCAATTCGCGAAAAGGAGGCCGTACGCCTGCCGAGGCTGGCATGCAGTTGATCCGCAAGCCTTGCCGCCCGAGGCATAGTCCGGTCCTGGCGCTGAAGCTTGGAAATCCAAAGTACGCCAGTTGGCGCACGTTCGTGTCGAACGCCTATTGGTCTGTGGACCTGCAGTAGCGACCCAAAGTGTTCATTGTTCGCGACGGGGACGACGGAGTCGCCCGCTCGGTATGGATTTGCAGCCACCGAAGAACGCCGAACATCTAACAAAAAAAGCCGCGTGAATTCTCCCAGCGGAGAGTTCACGCGGCTACAAGTAGTTTAGGCCGTTGATCGACACAAAACAGGCATCAAGGCCGTTCGGTCTAGTCGTCGACGAGCGGTTCCTTCTTTTCCGTAATCACCGGGCATTGTGTCGCCATTTCGGCGTTGAGCTCGATGAATGGCTTCCAATCATCCGGCACATTGTCTTCGTGGAAAATGGCTTCGACCGGGCACTCCGGAACGCATGCCTCGCAGTCAATGCATTCGTCGGGGTGGATGTAGACCATCTTCTCGCCCTCGTAAAAGCACTCTACGGGGCAAACCACCACACAGTCGGTGTACTTGCAGGCGAAACAGGGTTCGGCAACCACGTGCGTCATCGAAAAAGCTCTCCTAATCTAGTGCGCTATGAAGCACGAACAATCGATTCGAGGCAACCGCTGCGCGGCAACCCCTGCTGCTGGAAAACCGTTGGCATCAGTCGACCGGCAAGGGCCAAGTGCTTGTTATCACAACACTTCCGCTATACCAATCGGCAATGCTTGCGCAAATCCTACGGCTGGTATGCCAGGGTGTCAACCCGCCAGCATCGGTAGTTGGCGTTTTCTACCATCGGTTCCGCCTTGCCTCGTTCGTTAATTCTACTTAAAATCAATTGAGGATTGAGGTTTCGCTGATTATTTGGTGACCCTCTTCGACGTGCTGCCCGCGCACGATCGGACTTGCAACTTCCACCGGTTT
>JAGQOS010000358.1 GCA_020427265.1 Planctomycetales bacterium | reverse complement strand
TGGTGAAATACGCTTCTTCGCGTGTGAGCTGCCCACCCTCGGTGCTTGCCGGATCGAGGTACTCGATGACTTTGTCGTGAAAATGCTCGACGGCAAACGACGCCGGGTCGCCGTGGTTGCCGTGGCCGATGTGAAACACTTTGCCGAGCGACTCCGTGCGGTAGCCGCCATGACGGGCGAAGTGTTGGGGCATCGTTACCGCGTTGGGAACGAGCGCGCGAAGCTGGCTGCCCAGACCGTAGAGCCCGGTCGAAGTCGAATGGGCGCCGAGCATCAATGTAAACCGCGACGGAGCGCAGACCGCCTGGTTGCAATACGCCAGATCGAACCGCATGCCGCGCGCCGCCAGGCCGTCGATGTGCGGCGATTTGGCCACCCGATCGCCGTAGCACCCGAGCGCCGGCTTCAAGTCGTCGACAAGAATCAGCAATACATTCGGCCGCTCGGCGGCGTGTACAATCGAGCTCACACAGAGCAGAACGATGAACCACCCGAATTTCGTTATGGTTTTCAAGCAAGCCTCCGCGTGGCCAGATTCTCGGTGTCGGGAAGCGTACACTATGCGCGAAATGCCCGTCAGAAAAAAGCCTATGGAACCCTTTCAGGGTACGGCGAACGCAGGTCGCTTTCCCCATAGCGGTGCGGCTTTGCCGCTTACCCTGGGCTACGATGTCGAACGCCTTCGGCGTAAACAAGCAACGCTCTCATTTCGAGAATTCTAACTTCTGCAAGTGCGTTTCCTTCGCCAGTTGTCATCGTTTACACTCGTGTTTGACAACGACCCAAACGAAACCCGCCGAGCGAAGCGATGCCGGCCAATCATTCCACGTCCAGCACGGTTGTTCGCTGCGAGAACTGCGACAGCGCGTTTCAGGCCATGCCTGCCGGTGGACGTTGCACGAACTGCGGAGCGCCGCTCGTAGCGTCGACGCATCGCTTCGATGAGAGCCGCCAGCCCAAGCACCTGGGCGTGCTGGCGTTTCTACAGCCGCTCGCGCAGTCGGTCGAGCAGGGGTATCGCGACCAGAACATGCTGCGCAACGAGGGCGGACCGTCGCTCGCCGAACGCGCGGCCGGCCCGGTCATGTGCGGCTGGTGCCGGTATCGCTACGACGCGCGGCCCGCTTCGCCCAACTGCGCGATGTGCGGCGGCGTGCTCCCGCATCCACCCGGGCATGATCCGGGTCCGCCGCCGCCGGGCGCGCGGCGCACGCTGCCGGCGGCATTTTATTGGCAGCTTTACATCAAGCAGAATGTCGGCGGCATCTTCGGCCTCGGGATGACCTTCGTGGCGCTACCGATCCTGCTGCTGGCGCCACTCATTGGCTTGCCGGTGTTGCTACTGGGCTTGCTCATCGCGTGGTCGAATTTTCTGACCGCCTTCCGGCGGCATGTCGCGCTCGCTTGGGGTCAACCGGTTGCCGGTCGCATCGAATCGGTCAACCGCTTTGGCAAGGGAAAGGCGACCAATCACGGTTCGGTCCTGTACCGCGTTTACTTTCGTTTCGACATCGGCTCGCACGCCTTTCTCGGGATGAAATATACCTACGACCCGGCGATTACGCATCATTTCGTCGGCGAACCGATCTGGGTCGTCAGCCTGCCGCGCCGGCCGAAGTACTACGCCATCTGGCCGCCGCTGGCGTGAAGGACTCGCGCGCCGCCGCTCGCTCCCGCGAAGCCTGCGACAGCGCATAACAAGTCAAGGATTGGCGAACGACTTGATGCGGGGAAACAGGTCGAGAATCTCCTCGCTGTCGTACTCCACACAGGTGCCGTCGATATCGAACGTTTCGAGTCGCGGCAGCGCCGTTAGATGCTTTAACCCGGCAATCGTGATCACCGTGTTCGACAAGTAGATGGCCCGCAGCTCCGTCAGGTTGCGCAGATGGGCCAGGCCGTCGTCGGTCACCTGCGTATCGCTCAGGTCTAAGTACTTCAGCCCCTTGAAGCGAGCCACGTCGCGCATCCCTGCGTCGGTAACGCTGGTTTCGTTGAGCGACAAGACATACAGCGACGGAAGATCTGGAAGCGCCGCGAGCGTTGCGTCTGTGATCTTAGTGTCGGATAGATCCAACGCATTCAGGTGATAGGCTTCGGCAAGCATCGTTACATCGCGATCGGTTAAGGGTTCGGAATTGAACATCACGCGCGTGACCCGATGCAGCAAACGATTCGGAACGAAATGATCGACAAACTCGAACCGCGATGCGCTCGCGGACTCCCTGCGCCACGAATGCAAGCACGATGGAAAGAAAAACCATCGCCAGAAAGATTGCTCGAAGGCTCAGCGTGAACGGCTTGCTGAACATGCGGGTCCCAAGCATTTTCCATCGTTCCCCAGTTCGAAGAAAACGACATCGTATGGTGAACATGGCTCCATAACGTTCTAACTCACGCTCGTGCGGCCAGCAAGGCGGCGCTCGCGCACGTCAAGCCAATCGCTTGCTAGCGCACGGCAAAATGGCCTGGACGGATGCCGCCAAAACGCTACGATTCGCCCGCAGATTTGAGACTGGAGACTGAAGGCCTGTTCGCAGATCGCCTCTCCGCTCATCCACCTTGGTCGTTGGTCATTCGGACTTGGTCATTTCCCCCTCAACCCTCAACCATTCCTCCATGATTCGCCCCCGAATATCGCTGCCCTTGCTGTTGGCCGCAGTTGCGGTTTTGCCCTCGGGCTGCGCTTCAATCATGTGCGGCCGGCATTCGCAGGTGAGGATCGACAGCCACCCGCAACAGGCGGATGTGTCGATTCGCAATCTCAAGGGCGACGAGGTCGCCTCGGGGCGCACGCCGATGGTGGTCGAACTCAAGCGTAACCGCTCTTGGCTTCGCCCGGCGCATTACACGGCCACGCTCGCAAAGCCGGGTTACGAATCGACCGACGTGCCGATTCGCGGCCGGGTGAATCCCTGGATTCTTGGCAATGTGGTCTTCGGCGGCTTAGGCGGCCTGGCGGTCGATGGCGCCACCGGCGCGGGCTGGAAACCAACGCCGGCCGATCCCTGCCCGGAACTGCGGCCTTTGCCCAGCGCGACTCCCAACAAATCGATGCTGTCGCAGCAACACGACGGCGACGAAAACCCCGTGGTCCCCGCTTCGGCCGAGATTGCCGAATCGCTTTAATTGCGAATATCGCCGGACGCACTGGCCGTAGGCGGACTTTTTCCCAGTAGCTCGCGAGATGGGCCGTCTTCTCGCGAGTATAACCTTCAGATTCCCGCGCGCCGCAACTTGACTATGCCTCCGCAGCGGGATAGCGTGACGAATGCGCGGGGCCGGCGTTCGTGTGCCGCGACCATCGTCGCGCCAGGATAAAGCGGACGACGCATTCCTCGTATGGCGCGGCGTCGTTGCTACGTTGATGGACCCGAAGAATGAGCGACACCATGAAATCGATACGCGAACTTCTGTCGCAACGCCGAAAACAGCGAGCCTGCCATCGTGGACAGGTTCGATGTTGTGCGCAGCTCGAGTTATTGGAACACCGGCGCCTGCTCGATGCCGCACCGACATTGGTTGCCGACTTGGTGGATGGCGACACATCCGGGTTGAGCTTCAATACAGAGATCGTCGCCGCGGAAGACCGAATCTTCGTTTCCTCGGGCGGCACGTTCCGAACGAAGTTGTGGGTCAGCGACGGTACGAGCGACGGCACGCAACTGCTTTACGAACCGACAAGCGGTGCGATCGACTTCCTGACACCGGTCGGCAACAATCTCTTTTTCCGTCATAACAACGACGTGTGGTTTAGCGACGGCACGGTCGGCGGCACGGTCAGTCTGATGAACTTCTTTCATCCGCCGGCGGATCTGACCGCGGTTGGCGACCAAGTGTATTTCAGCGCGCTCGACCAGCTCAACGGCCGCGAACTGTGGAGGAGCGACGGCACGACGGAAGGCACGCAATTGGTGATGAATATCTTCGCCTTCGCCAACAGCTCATCGCCGGAAAATCTGGTCAATGTCAACGGCACGCTGTTCTTCGTTGCCGACGACGGAATCCACGGCCGCGAAATCTGGCGCAGCCCGGGCATTTCGGCCCCGGCCGAAATGGTCATCGATCTGGTCGAAGGCCCAGGCGACGGGATTTCGACGTTGGGCCAGCGGATATTCTTGGCCGGCGACAACTACCTGTTCTTCGAAGACGGCTCCGACGCCGGCATTTCCGACGGCACCGCGGCGGGAACGCGACTGTTCGCCGATGGCGGCGGCGGAAGCATCTATGAAATGGTGACCTTCGGCGATAACGTCTACTACCGCGATGCCGTCGGCGGCCTCTATGTGAGCGACGGCACGACCGACGGCACAACGCTGCTCATGGACTTCGCCTTGGGAAAAGATCCCCAACATATGACCACCGTGGGGAGCACGCTCTTCTTTCAAGGCGCCGACACCGAAACCGGACGCGAGTTGTGGCGGGCCGATGGCGGCACGGGTGTTGTCGAGCGGGTTCTCGACATTTTGCCGAATTCGCCGATTCGTCCCACGCAAACGCTCAGTTCCGAACCCGAGGAACTCTTCTCATACAATGGCTCGCTGTATTTTACGGCCGACGACTATACCAACATCGCCGCCGCTCCCGGAAGCATCGGGCGCGAGTTATGGACTAGCGACGGCACGGCCGAGGGCACGGCCCTTGCCGCCAACATTTATCCCGGATTCGATCCGTTCACCGGCGTCGGGTACAGCTCCGAACCGCTGCACTTCGCGAATCTCAACGGCACGCTATTCTTTTCCGCCATCGACGCCGCGCACGGACGCGAACTGTGGAAACTTGATGCACCGCCCGCCGGCACACCGCGTACGGTTGCCGCCGGCATTCATCGCGCCGTTCCAGGCACGACCGCCACGGTTCCGTTGACCATCGACAATGCCGACGGCTTGTCGTCGGTGTTTTTTCGGTTCTCCTACGATACGTCGCTGTTCGATTTTTCTGCATCCAATTTGCGGCTCGGTGATCTAACCGCTGGCTGGACCGTGGATGTCCAAGTTGACGACACGACAGGTACGATCACCGGGTCGATTACATCGCCTTCACCCCTTACCGGCGTTGGCGGCGGCACGCTGCTGTTCTTGGATTTCGCTACGAACGCGGCCGCGCCGCTCGGAACGGAAACGCAAATTAGCATCGACAGCATCGAATTGAATGGCGGCGCGGTGGCGAGCAACACGGTAAACGGAACCGTGCGCATGTTGCCCGCCACGCTCAATATCCTCGATGTTCAACTCGGCCCCAGCTACGTCGACATACTACTGACCGATCCCATCGACCCGACCGTACTGAATCTGTACGACGGCGACGATGTCGCGGTGGATCAAGCCGATCTGGTATTCGAGGGCGATCAAGTGGGCGTCGTGCCGGGTTCGCTCTCCTGGGACGCGACCCTC
>JAGQOS010000357.1 GCA_020427265.1 Planctomycetales bacterium | reverse complement strand
GGCTCGGTTTTCGCCACGAGCGTGGCGGCCAGCGAAGCAATGGTCGCAGCCGATTTCGGCTATTCGATTGCCGCCGCAGCGGCAGGCGCCGGCGCCATGGATCTGACCTTGTTCCGCGCCAACGATCCTTCCGCAACCGACGCGAGCGGACAGCGGTTCACGCTACGGCAATCAGCCGCCGGCGCTTGGGCCGACGAATGGACCGATCTGGTGGCGGAGATTTGGGTCAGTACTTCAACCGACGCCCCAGTAGCAATTCGCAGCGCCGATGTCAGCCTGGAGTTCAATACGCAATACTTCACTGCTACGGCCGTCGAGTTCGGGGCCGCCTTCGACAACTCCAATGCCTCGGCCGTTGTGGATGATCCCTCTGGACGTGTCGACCTGTTTGGGACCACAACCCTCCAAGGTATCGGTGAAGGGCAATACGCTTTACTCGCACGCGTGTTATTGCGACAAACGATCGACGATGCGGGTGTCCCGATTCTCGACGAAAATCGACAAGCAGGCGACGCGGTGGCGACGGACTGGGTCCGGCTCGTTCCTGATTCGGCGACGCTCGATACCGAGGGAGCACCGTTGGTTTCGCTGCAAACCGGCGTTCCCAACGAGTTGCCTTTGTTGCCCGTGATCTACGACCTAGACGACAACGGTCGCATCGGATTCAGCGATCTGGCCATCTTCTCCGCAGACTTCTTGCTGCCGACGAGCAGCTCACCGGAAGCGAGACGCTCGGATTTCGATCTCTCGGGGCGAGTCAGCTTCGGCGACCTTGCGCTCTTCTCGAACAATTTTTTACTCAATCGAGAAAGTGGAGCCGAGCTAAATTATCCGAACGAGTTTCCGATGGGACGCGAAGCGGCGCCCCTGCCGCCGCCAGGGTTGATTCCAGCAACAGAATTCGCGGCGCCCGTGACGCCTTTCCTGTCGGGCCATGATCTTGATCTAATGGCGGCCAACCTTTCGTCTACAGCGGCGTCCTGCAACCTTGTTATCGACGAGACGTCAGCGAACACTGTTCAGCAAGTGGATGCTCTCTTTGCTGCTTGGAATTCCGCTATCGAGTCGAAGAATGCCGCAGGAGATGTCGTATCGAATCCAGACGAAATCGAGGAACAACTCTTTCGAACCTCTCCCCCGCCAGCGGCGGATGTCGCCAGCAACTTGCTCGACGCCCAGACGCTTGCTGAGCCGACCGACCCGGTTGATTTTTCAGAGGGACTTCCGCGAAGCCCAAATGAATGAGGGATCGGCCCAGGTCGCCGAACTTCTTCCAATGGCTGCTCTGCCCCTTCAGGCCGTTCTGAGGGAGACCGTCATCGTGTGGCGGAAAGTCATCTACGGAATTTCGCTTTGTGCGTAGTGTGAACGTGTCTCTAACAGTTTTCGACGCCATGCCAGCCAACGTTTCGGCGCGGAGTTATTCAAACTCGCGGCCGATTGCCGAGAATAATTCGTCGGTCAACTCTTCGTGGCTCACGTCCGGCCGGTCGCGACCGATTGCCAATGCAGCGTCACTGTCCGCGTCGTGCGCCATGCTGAATAGATCCTCCTCGGACATCGCGGCGGCGACGAGCGCGGCGCGGGGTGCCCGGCGCGATTGGGTGGACTCAGCAGGCAGCGCAGCCGCTACGTTGGTCGTCAGGTCTGTCGCGCCGAGAATCGCGGCCGGCTCGTTGAAGACGTCGCCGGAGACGACCCGCAGATTGTCGATGCGGTATTCCAAGTCCGATACGGCATTGCCCAGATTCGTGAATCTAACGACTCGAAGTTGCGAGAGCGAAGTCGCCTCGCCGGTGCGCGCTGTAAGCTGGTTGTCGATGTAATAGTCGGCTGTGCCGGCGGTCGTGTCGACGACGATCGACAGTTTGTGGGTCGCGCCGGGAGCAATTCGGTTCTTGATTTGCAACCAGCGAGTATCGGCGTTGTTGCGCAGAAACAAATAGCCGAAGCGAAAAGCCATTCGCGTTCCGTTCTCCTCGCCGTCTTCCAAACCAATCTGCAGGTTCCACTCCTGGTTCATGACCGCCGGCGCCGTGAACTCCATTTCAACGGTAAAGAGTCCCGATATCGGCGATACCAGACCGACCGAGAGCGAATCGTTTTCGTTCGTCGTGGCGCTGCCTAGCAACGAGAGCAGGAGTTCGCCGCTATCGAGTGTTCCCTGCATCGTGCCGTCCTGGTCGTCGTCGCTCAGCCCTACGAAGGCGGCCGTTCTCTCGCTACTCCCCAGAACGACCTGATCGTTCAACTCGGCAGCCGTGACACCGGGCAGAGATACTCGCGGCGTAAAGAAGTCGGGCACACCCCCTGTGAAAGAGACGTCGTCGAGCACATAGCGCAAGTCGGCGGTCGCACTGCCTGAATTGCGCAAAGCGATTTGCGAGATGTTCGAGATTTCGGCAAAGAGATAGAGACTCGTACCTTCATCCCAGTAGATCGTGACGTCACCCGAATCGGTATCGAAGAGCACGGAAAGTTTGTGCTGCGTGCCGGGATCCAGCAGACGAGCAACTTCCCGCCAAGGCCCGCCTTCAGCGCGTGCGAACAAGTAGCGGTAGCGGAACGCGAAGTCGATGGAGAGCCCGCCCTCGTCGATCAGCGAAAGCTCGAGGTTCCAATCCTGATTCATCACATCCGGCGTGGTGATCCAGGTTTCGAACGTGAACGTTCCCGCCTGTTGTGGAACGACGCTGATCAGTAGCCCGTCGTTTTCGCCCGCGCTGGCGGCGCCGAGCAGATCGACCGCCAGCGCCCCGCCCAATTCCGTCGCGCGAAGCGTCGCGTCGAGATCGTGATCCGTGAACTCAAGGGCGCCGATCGTGCTCTCGCTCTCGCTGCTGAGGATCGACGAAAGCCCGTTGGGACGAACGACCGTGGCGCCGTCGCTGGCGTACGTCGGCGGCGAGAAATTCCCCAGACCATCGGTGGCGAAGAAGGCATAGTAGAAGATCCCGCGCACCAGTCCCGCGCCGCCGTTGTCGTCGATGAAGCTGGTCGCGGCGCCTTCGTAGACGACCGTCCCGTCGTTCTCATTCGTGGGAAAGCCTCCGTCGCTCCGTACGACGCGCGTTTGCGGGTGAGTCGCGTCGGGCACCCAAGCGAGCGCCACGTGCCCCAGGCCGCTCAGCGCCGTTGCTGCAAGCAACGGATCGATGGTCACCGGTTCGTCGTCGTTGAGGATGGTTCCATCCGCTGCAGCGACGCCCAGTGTCGCGCCGCCGGTGGGCTCGCCCAGGCTGATAAGAAAGGTTTCGTCGGGCTCTACGTCCAGGTCGCCAGAAACGAGTAATTCGACGACCAACGGCTCATTGACGCCGTCGGGGAACACGGCGACGCCGCTGGGCAATTCGCCGCCGAAATCTTCCGCATCGGCCGTCGTGCCGGAGACCGACCAGGGAACACTTACTTCGCCGTCGCTGCCGCCGGTGCGCTGCACCGCAAAAGTGAACGACGTCGGACCCTCGTCTCCTTCCGCCTTCGCGAGTTCGATCGGCGCGATCGACAGCTCGCCCGGCTCGGGCAGCGGGACGATTTCTACCGCAACTTCGGCATAGGCCGAATTCCCGCTCAGGTCGCGCGCTTCGGCCGTGATTAGAAACGGTCCTGGCTCAAGTGGACCTTCAAGCAGCGCGACAAACTGGTTCTCACCGGTCGAATCGGCCGGCTGGCCGTTGACCAATACGACGTCGAGGCCAACCAAATCGAGCGCGACGATCTCCACCTGGATTGGGCTCCCCGCCTCGAACGGCGCGCCGCCGGCGGGCGAGACGATTTCGATTTCCGGCGCCGTGTTGTCTACGATCTGCACTTCGATCAGCGACGACGCGCCATTGCCGCTGGTGTCGGTCGCTGCGGCGACGATCACAAACGGACCCGGTGCGAGTGGCGCGACGAGTTCCGCGAAGAACAGGTCGAATTCGGTAGGCGTTACCGGCTGGCCGTTGACCGTGACCTCGCCGAGGCCGAATAAATCGAGGGCGAGAACTTCGACTTGGATCGGGCTCCCCGCTTCGAACGGCGCACCGCCGGCGGGTTGCCGGATCTCGACCGTCGGCGCCGTCGTGTCGACGAGCTGAACTGTAATCTGATCCGAGGCGCTGTTGCCGCTGGTGTCGCTCGCTTGGGCGAGGATCGTAAACGGCTCCAACGACAGCGGCGCGATCAGTTCGACCGAGAAGAGATCGGGGCCCGCAGGGGTCGCCGGCTGGCCGTTGACTGTGACCGGACCGAGGTCGACCAGATCGAGCGCGACGATCTCCACCTGAATCGGACCGCCCGCCTCGAACGGCGTACCGTCGGCGGGCGAGAGGATTTCGATTTCCGGCGGCGTTTCGTCGGGGATGATGTCGATCTCGTAATCTTCGACCTCGCCGTCCATCGCCAGGCCCGTCGGCGTCAGACTGCCGCCGGAATCGAAGCGGAAGCGGGCATAGGTCGAGCCCGGATCCGCTCCGCCGGGAACCGCGAACGAGAGACCTGCGTTCAAGCCGGGGAACAGGACGAAGTTGTTGAAGATCTGTTCGGCCGAAGACCAGGCGCCGTCGCCGTCGAAATCGACCCACGCGTTGAGAAAGCCGGAGTCGGAGGCGACGATGTCGACCGTGGCCGACAAACCGGGAACCAGCAGCGAGTTGAACGTGACGCCGTCTTCATCGCCCGGTGGGGGAGTATCAAGCGGTCCGAAAAAGAGAGTATCCAGATCATCGCCCATCGCCGCCGGATCGGGCTGTCCGTCCGGTTCCGGATCGACGCTCGCGCCGAGAAACGGCCCACCGCCCAGCACGTGCGCCGCGCCGCCGGAAGCGGCGAGCGTCGGATAGGTCGGATCGGGCGCGTCGCCATAGTCGACGCCCAGAATTTCCACGTTGTAATCCTCGACCTCGCCGTCGGCGGCCGGGCCGGTCGGACTAAGCCCGCCACCTGAGTCGAAGCGGAAGCGGGTGAACGTCAGGTCCGTCGGCGTCGCATCGGCTGGAACGGGAAACGAGAGCGGATTCGGCCCGGCGACGAGCGGCGTATCGGCAAAAATCTGCTCACCCGGGCTCCAATTCCCGTCGCCGTCGAAGTCGATCCAAGCATCCAGTTTGCCAGCGGCAGAAGCGACGACTGCCAGGCTACTGCGCGTCGGAGTCGCACTGGCAGCAATCGCCGTGGCCAGCAGCGTGATGCCATCGTCGTTGCTGTCGCTCGATGCGGTCGCGCTGGGCACACCTTCGAATTCAGCGGTGACGCCATCGCCGAGAAAGAGGTTGCCGACCGTGTGCTGTGCGATAGGAAAGCCAACCGGCGCGTCGCCGAAATCAAGCGTGGCGGTGCTACGCTCGGTGACGGTGATTTCCGCGGTCGCTGTCCCTTGGTTACCAGCGTCGTCGGTGCCCGTAAACGTGACGGTG
>JAGQOS010000356.1 GCA_020427265.1 Planctomycetales bacterium | reverse complement strand
AAAGTTAGGCATTTCATCTTATCGCAACGCAGGTGATAGCGTCTATCGAAATCTCTGGTGTCGTTTTGCAATGGTGTCTAAACTACGCGGAGCGAAATTGAATTGCAGGCAAATGAAGAGTAGGAAAATGCAGATCTTAGAGTCGCAGCGGCAAGAGTTAATGGCGGCCGCGCTCGCCGCGCGCGCGAGCGCGTATGCTCCCTATTCCCAGTTTGCCGTCGGCGCTGCGGTTCTCGACGCCAGTGGACGTATCTTCCAGGGCTGCAACGTAGAGAACGTTTCGTTCGGGCTCACGATCTGTGCCGAACGCGTGGCGGCGACCTCGGCAATTGCAGCAGGAAGCCGCGATTTGGCCGCGTGTGCCGTGTGTACGCCTGGCGGCGGCACGCCGTGTGGGGCGTGTCGCCAGTTCCTGGCTGAATTCAATTCGCAAATGAAGATCTTGCTTGTCGACGCAGACCAGCCCGGCGTATGGCGCGAGTGCGACCTTGCCAAACTGCTTCCGGATCAATTCCGGCTTTGAAGTCCGGTGTTCCCAGAGGCGGATCACCGTCCGCTGTGCCCCGCGATCGCTCAAGCGCCAGCGGCGATGGAACCTCACCAGGCTCGCTCGGCCGCCACTTCATGCGTCGGACGATTCAAGTCGCACTCTTCTAGCGCAGCTAGATAGGGCAGGTTGCGGTAGTGGTCCTCGTAGTCGAGCCCGTAGCCGACGACAAACTCATCGGGAATCCGAAAGCCAACGAAGTCGGGTTCCATGGCAACTTCCTGGCGGCCCTCTTTCCGCAACAACACTACGGTGCGAATCGACGCGGGACCGAGCTTCTGCATCTCCGCAACGACACGCACGAGAGTATGGCCCGTGTCGAAAATGTCGTCGATCAAAAGTACATCGCGTCCCGCGATGTCGGGCATCATCTCCGCATTGATTACGAGTTCCCCACGAACGGTGGTCGCGCCTCGATAGCTGCTGGCCTGGACAACACCGACTCGCAATGGCAAGTCGACAAGCCGAATCAAATCGGCCAGCAACACGACACTTCCGGTAAGCACGCCGACAATCGTCAGTGGTCGGCCTTCATAGACGGCGGAGATTTCGTCAGCCAGTTGCTTGACGCCGTCGTGCAATTCCGCTTCGCTGAGCAGGATCTTCATGGTTGCTACTCCCACGCCGCGATGGCGGCATGCTCGCCGACAGAATTGAATTCAAAGGATAGAAATGGAATGCGGCGACGTCAGAAACGTCACATCAAGCCTAACTGTTCCGCGCCCAATTGCCAAGAATCGGTAG
This sequence comes from Planctomycetales bacterium, assembly GCA_020427265.1. Classification (GTDB taxonomy): domain Bacteria; phylum Planctomycetota; class Planctomycetia; order Pirellulales; family JAGQOS01; genus JAGQOS01. Next base: position 4,131 of record JAGQOS010000356.1, on the reverse strand, counting down.
TGTACAAAATGCTCGCCTGCAGGCCGAATTCACGCAACCACGCGTCGCAGCGAGTGAGGCGCGGATCGTCAACGGCCTCAAGCCGTCGTGCAGCACCTCACCCAGTATTGCAAGGCAGGTGATCGAAGCTATCGAACCTCGCGAGGGTTTGAATCATCGATATCGGAGTTGGCTACCGAGGCGAGAAACCGATCCGAACCCCTTGTCAGAATAAGACTTCCGCGATAAGCTGGGCAATCAACTTGAGGCTGTAGCTCAGTCGGTAGAGCGCGTCCTTGGTAAGGACGAGGTCATGAGTTCAAGTCTCATCAGCAGCTCCTTGGCTCGAACAAGAAGATCGGTATTTCATCACACAGGCAGAACTTCCCGGCGCCGTTAGCCCGGAACGAACCTCAACCCAGTTAGGGAAGTAGATCTACGGAGAAATTGAAGCATGGCAAAGGAAACCTTCGAACGGACTAAACCACACGTCAATGTTGGAACGATCGGGCACATTGACCACGGCAAGACAACCTTGACCGGCGCGCTGCTCGCCGTCCAATCCGCCAAGGGCTTGGCGAATTTCAAGTCATACGCCGATATCGCCAAGGGCGGCACGGTTCGTGACGAGACCAAGACGGTGACTATCGCCGTTTCGCACGTCGAGTACGAGAGCCCCTCTCGCCACTACGCTCACATCGACTGCCCAGGCCACGCCGACTTTATCAAGAACATGATCACCGGAGCCGCCCAAATGGACGGGGCCATCCTGGTCGTGTCGGCCGCCGATGGTCCGATGCCGCAAACCAAGGAACACGTGCTTCTGGCCCGTCAGGTCGGCGTGCCGAAAATCGTCGTCTTCCTGAACAAGGTCGACCTTGTCGACGACCCCGAAATCCTCGAACTCGTCGAACTCGAGATTCGCGAGTTACTCAGCAAGTACGATTTCCCGGGCGACGACACGCCGATCATTCAGGGCTCGGCCAAGGGCGCCTACGATGCCCCGGCCGACGAAGCCGCCAATAAGTGCATTGGCGACCTGATTGAGGCACTCGACTCGTTCATCCCCGAACCGACGCGCGAAGTCGACAAGCCCTTCCTGATGGCGATCGAAGACGTGTTCTCGATCGAAGGCCGTGGCACGGTCGCCACGGGTCGTATCGAACGCGGCATGATCAAGGTCGGCGAAGAAGTCGAAGTCGTCGGCTTGACCGAGAAACCGGCGAAGACGGTTTGCACGGGCGTCGAAATGTTCAACAAGACCCTCGATTCCGGACAAGCGGGCGACAACGTGGGCTGCCTCTTGCGTGGTATCAAGCGCGAAGAAATCGAGCGTGGCCAGGTGCTGGCCAAGCCGGGTTCGATTACGCCGCACCGCAAATTCGAAGCCGAAGTTTATGTGCTTTCGAAGGAAGAAGGTGGACGCCATACGCCCTTCTTTAGCGGCTACCGCCCGCAGTTCTACTTCCGCACAACTGACGTGACCGGAACGGCCAACCTGATGGGTGATGCTGAAATGTGCATGCCCGGAGATAACGCGCGACTGAGCATCGAGATGCAGAAGGGAATCGCCATGGACGACGGCGTTCGCTTCGCCATCCGCGAAGGTGGTCGTACGGTCGGTTCGGGCGTGGTAACGAAGATTATCGAGTAACCAGGCTCGTCCGGTTCCAATAGGGGCGTAGCTCAATTGGCAGAGCGCTGGTCTCCAAAACCAGAGGTTGAGAGTTCGATTCCCTCCGCCCCTGCCAGCTAGAGTCGTCGAGGGCGGGAAGAATTTGCGACGTGGGGCCAATCGCCTTTTACAGCGTCGCATATTCTCTCCCGCCCGCCGTATTCCATTGTTATTAAATTTGGTCGCAAGGAAGCGGGCTTACCATCATGTCCAGGGAAAAGAGCGCTCAGGTGTCGTTGCTAGAGGAACTTTTTGACTTCGGGCTCTACAAGCGCAGTCAGGGACGCATTGCGCGCCAAGTCACCTGCGCCGCACTGGGCCTGATTGTTGCCGTGGCCGCCTGGCGGCTGAGCAGCTACCTGCAAGAAAGCGGGCGGATGTACCAGTTCGGCATTCCGATGGTCGTTTTGGCCGTTGGCTGGTGGCTATGCTACCGGGTGGTTAATATCCGCAAGTTTGCCGATTTTTTGATCGGCGTCGAAGGCGAAATGGCGAAGGTCTCCTGGCCCTCGCGCACCGAACTGATTCGAAGCTCGATTGTCGTCATCCTGACGATCTTCGTGCTGGCGTTTCTGCTCTTCGCTTACGATTTCCTCTGGAATTGGTTGTTGGCCGCCTTAGGCGTCATCGATCGTTAGCCGCGAGAGAGCGCCTCGTTCGGGTGCGTGGGAAACAGGTTAGAAAAGAAAGATGCCGGACGTGACAGACGAGCGAACCGAATCGGCCGAGGAGGCAACCGCCGACCTCAACAAGGATACGGCGCAAGAACCGGAGCAAGCTGCCGAAGGCGCGGCCGATGCCGCGCCGGCCGACGAAGCGGCGACGACTTCCGAATCAATTGCAGACACCGCGCCGGAAGATGTGACCGAAACCACGCCGAACGAAGCTGCGGGCGCCGCCGAGGTTGAATCCGAATCGACGGAAGTTGACGAGGCGACCGCTGACGATGATGCGAGCGACGAGAACGCCGAACCTCTGTGGGTGGAAGACGAGGATGCCGCGCCGGTATCCGTCGCCGAAGAAGAGCCCGAAGGCGAAATGCAATGGTATATCCTCAAAGTCCAAAGCAACCGTGAAAACACGATCTCCGAAGCCCTGCAGCGCAAAGTGCAGGTCGCGGGGCTCGAAAAGTATTTCGGTCAGATTCTCGTTCCGGCCGAAATGGTTACCGAATTTAAGGGTGGCAAGAAGCGAGTCGTGCGCCGCAAATTGTGGCCCGGCTATATCGTCGTCCAGATGATCATCAACGACGACACGTGGTTTCTCGTGCGTGAAACATCGGGCATCGGAGATTTCACCGGCGCCGCCGGCAAGCCGTCGCCGATGCAGCCGCACGAAGTCGAACGCATCATCGCCAAGGATGAAGAAAAAGAAGAAGAAGCGCCCAAACTCAAAATTCCGTATGCCATCGGTGATCGCGTGAAGATCAACGAAGGCACGTTTGAAAACTTCGAAGGCGAAGTCAACACAATCGATGAGCAAAGCGGTCGCATCACGGTCATGATTAACATCTTTGGCCGCAGCACGCCCGTCGAGCTCGAGTACTGGCAGGTGGAAACCTTGTAATGGCAAAACAACTCGTAGGTATCGCTAAGTTCCAGATTCCCGGTGGCCAGGCCACACCGGCGCCGCCGGTTGGTACGGCCCTTGGTAAACACGGCATCAATCTGGGGCAGTTCGTGCAACAGTTCAACGACCGCACGAAAGACGCCGGCGGCATGCCGATCCCTGTCGTCGTCAGTGTTTATAACGATCGTTCTTTCGACTTCATCACGAAGAGTCCGCCCGCCGCTGCCCTGCTCAAGAAAGCAGCTGGTATCGCCAAGGGGTCGGGTGTTCCCAATCGCGACAAGGTCGGCACAGTCACTCAAGAACAGATCGACGAAATCGTTAAAATGAAATTGCAGGACCTCAACGCCCGCGACGCCGAGCATGCCGCCCGCATGGTTGCCGGCACGGCGCGGAGCATGGGCCTGTTGGTGGAAGGTTAGTTTTCTTTTTTTAACCGTTTTCCAGAGAGGATTGCAGGAGGCTTCATCGGCAGCGACGCTGATCAGGCCGTTGGTACTGCGACACCGCCATGCCAAAACAATCGAAACGCATGAAGGCGGATCTCAAGAAGCGCAAGACGGAAGACCCGTTGCCGCTTACTGAGGCCGTCGACCAACTCAAACAATTCGCCACGACCAAATTCGATCAGTCGGTAGAAATCGCCATCCGCTTGGGAGTTGATCCCAAGCAGGCCGACCAGATCGTACGTGGTTCCGTCGTACTGCCGCACGGAATCGGCAAGACACAGCGAGTCGTTGTGTTCGCCAAAGGCGACTTGGCCGAAGAAGCCAAGGCCGCAGGCGCCGACTTCGTGGGCGAAGATGACTTGGCCAAAAAAATCAAAGACGGCTGGACGGAGTTCGATGCCTGTATTGCCGCGCCCGACATGATGAAGCTGGTCGGCCCGCTCGGCCGCGTGCTCGGCC